>JAUVDZ010000035.1 GCA_030595015.1 Candidatus Peregrinibacteria bacterium
ATCACAAATATGAAGATTAAACCTATAATTACCCCACCGATGATTAGGGTCTGCTGTTTTTTCATAAAAACAAATGTTTTAATTCATTCAGAGCCGAGCTTTGCGTGCGTGAGCAAAGCGAACTCCTTTATATATTATACTACAAAAAAGCCTCTTAAACAAATTGCAAAATGATGTTTTTTAAGGTATAATAATATGAAAATTTAAATAAAAACTAAAACTATGGAAAATCCAGAAGATTACAAACAAGGTCCAGGGCTTGAAGCCCAACTTGATTATAATGACTTTGGTCAAGAAGATCCTGAAATTCAGGAAAATATTACTGAACTTCAAGGTACCTTTCATGATCGGGAAATGGGTGTGATGGATGGAATGCAGATACCACAAAAAGATACTTTTAATCTTGATATGCAAGGCCCTGCATCTGCAACTAAAGAAGAAGATGTACCAGTAGAAAGTGCGTACGATTGGGATAAGGAAGAAGAACAAGGTGCAGCAGGCGGAGATTTCGCTGCTTAAATCCCTTCCCTCAACCCCTCAAGAAAATATTTTTTAGAAAGAGCATAATAATAAAGTGTTATGTTCTTTTTTAAAATCCAAAGCACAGGTGGACTCGATATTATTGCAAAAATTGACTGTTTCCATTTAGCTGGAACTTTTTTAAGTTCAGGATATTTAGCATGTATCAAATGTGCTGACTTGCCAATATTTCGCATTCTATCAGCTAAGCCTTTTTCATCCATTGGGTGATAATGATATGAAATTGCCTTTGGATTATAGTGCAATACCAAATTTTCTTTTTTAGTTAAACGATATCCAAGCTCTATATCTTCCCATCCGTATGAACTAAACCGAGTATCAAAAGGATTTCGCATTAAAAGTGAACGTTTTATTGAAATATTTGAAGTGTAGAAAAAATTATAATTAGCGTACTTTTTTCCTTCAAGTTTTTCAAAAGCAAATTGATGTCCTCCAAACATTCCCATTACAGAAGAACCATTAGTAAGCCATTCCATAAAATCATTTATTTCTAGTCTAGGATCCCAGCCAATAAAACCAAGCACTGCTTCGTTTTCTGACTTATGCTTTCGATGATATTCAATGTGTTGGCTTAAAAAATCAGGCGTAACAAGCATGTCATCACCTAAAAGCACTATAATTTTTCCAAGCGCATGTTTAATCGCATAATTTCGGGCAATTCCCTGCCCCTGATTCTTTTGATAATGATAACTAATTGGAATTTTTGATGTTTTTTTTACATTTTCAACAACTTCTGCAGTCGAGTCAGTACTTCCATCATCAATAATTATAATTTCATATTCATCTTTAATAAATTTCTGCTTAAGCAAGCGCTCTAAACATTCACGTAAAATCTCTGCTCTGTTGTAAGTTGGAATAATAATTGAAACTTCCACAAAATAAAGTTAGTGACGCAAAAATATTACGTCACTAACCGCGAAAATACAACTATTCTTCTGACTCCTCATCATTATTATCGTCTGAATCCGGATCAACAGGATCTATTGATGCTTTTGGATTACCATCTTTATCCTTTTTAAGATTCAAAAACTTAATATTTCTTGCAATAATCTCAGTCAGAAATTTCTTTTCTCCATCTTTGTTTTCATAACTTCGATTTTTTATTGAACCTTCTAAATAAATGCCTGCTCCCTTTTTCAAATACTTCCCACAAATCTCACCTAATTTTCTCCACGCTACAACTTTATGAAAATCAGTTGCACTTACGGTTTTTCCATCATCAGTTTTCCACTGACGATTAGTAGCCAAAGCAAAATTTGCTACTTTTTTTCCTGTAGTTGTTTCCCGAATCTCGGGATCAGCTGCAAGATTACCAATTAAGGTAACTCTGTTCAAACTCCTCATAATATAAGGGTTAAAAAATAAATCACCCTAAGCCTATCAATTTAAGATGAAGATATTCTAAAATATTCTTAAAAAAAATAACTTCGATTTGCTTGTATTTATAAGGAAAATCAAGAATAATAATTTTACTTAAACAAATTTTATGTTTACCGGAATTATAAAAGAACTCGGAACTATCAAATCTCTTAAAAAAGATGCAGATATGTTAATTGCAACTATTGAATCAAAGCAAAAACTCGAAATCGACGACTCAATCAGCGTTAATGGAGTTTGTTCAACTGTTATATCGACCAATGATAGCGAATTCACTGTTGAATACATGCCCGAATCCCTTAAAATCACAGATATCAACAAATGGACTGAAGGTGATCGAGTAAATCTGGAACCGCCTTTAGCTGTTGGCGACAAATTAAACGGACATTTTGTTCAGGGGCACATTGATACAACTGGGAAAATTTCAAAAATCCATAATGATGAATTCGAAATCGCATTCCCAAAAGAATATTCAAAATTTATTGCACTTAAAGGCTCAATTTGTATTGATGGAATCAGCCTGACAATCTCAGAAGTAAGCAAAAATACTTTCAAAGTATCCCTAATCCCTCATACCCTAAAAAACACAACTTTAGGATTCAAAAAAGAGGGCGATTTGGTTAATATTGAAGTGGATATGATGTCACGTTATCTAAAAAGGCTGTTTGATGAGCGCGATAATCAAACCGATTATGAATTTTTAAAAGATCGCGGATTTATCTAAATATTATGAAACAAGAAATCTCAGAACAATTCGAATTCTCAGGCAATGGCATAAAGCCAGGCATTGTTATATCTGAATTTAACTTTGAAATCGGTGGCAAGCTGCTCGACGCATGCGTTGAAGAGCTCAAAACTTTAAATTGCCACGATGTTAAGATAGTAAAAGTACCTGGAGCACTGGAAATCCCTATTGCAACTCAAAATTTTATCAAAAAATCTAAACTTGATGTTATTATAACTCTAGGAATTGTAATCAAAGGTGAAACTGATCACTACGATCATGTAACCCGGGAAACCGCTCACGCACTTACAAAACTCAGTCTCGATCTGAACACGCCAATAATTCAGGGTGTGATTTCAGCCCCAAATCGTGAGCTTGCCGAGCAAAGAACTTTTAGAGGTAAGGAATATGCGCGAACTGCGATTCAAATGGTTCACACACTTAAAAATCTTTAAATATTTTCAATTATGGAACTCAAAACTATTAAAGACGCAGAAGTTAAAGATAAAACTGTACTTGTGCGTGTTGATTTCAATGTCCCTTTAGAAAAAGGTGAAGTTAAAGACGATACACGGATTGTTGAATCATTGCCAACTCTTCAATATTTGCTAAAATCGGGTGCAAAGTTGATAATCATGTCGCATCTTGGACGTCCAAAAGGAGAGAACAATGATGAACTTAAAATGAATCTGGTTGCTGTGCGTTTAAGCGAACTTTTAAAGGTTGATGTGAAGAAAGTTGATAGTTGTATTGGTGAGGAGGTTGATGAAGCTGTAGCAGCGCTAGAGGCTGGTGATGTTTTGATGTTAGAAAATACTAGATTTCATGATGAAGAGAAAAAGAATGATACAAAATTTGCAAAAAAATTAGCTAACTATGCAGATTTGTTTGTAAGTGATGCTTTTGGAACTGTTCACCGAGCGCATGCCTCTACAGAAGGTGTTGCTCATCACCTAGATTCATATGCAGGATTTTTAATTGAGAAAGAAGTTGAAGCTTTGAGTCCCCTTTTAGGCGAAGTTGAAAAACCTTTTGTTTTAATATTAGGAGGAGCTAAAATCGATACAAAAATCGGTGTAATTAAAGCATATCTTGGTAAGGCAGATTCAATTTTATTAGGAGGAGGCCTGGCAAACACGTTTGCAGCTGCTAAAGGATTTAATGTTGGAGAATCACTTTATGAAAAAGATAAAGTAGAGGTTGCCCGTGAATTAATGCTTGAAGCTGAAAAATCCGGTTGTGAAATTGTAGTCCCAGGTGGATTTATTGTTGCTGATGAAATCGGAGACAATGTTTTAACAGCAGATATGGAAATCACAGGAGTTGAAGGAAATATGAAAATGCTTGATATCGGAGTTAAATCCTTATACAAATTTTTAGGAATTTTAGAAAAAGCAAAAACAATTATCTGGAATGGACCAGTTGGGTTATACGAAAAAACACCATTCTCACGCGGAACACGTGAAATTGCTGATGCATTACGTGAAGTTAAAGGAAAAACCTACTTAGGCGGCGGCGACACACTTAGCGCTTTAAAAATGTTTGGATTTGATCGCGACAAATACACCCACGTATCAACTGGCGGTGGCGCAATGCTTGAATTACTAGAAGGCAAAGAATTGCCTGGGTTGAAGGTTTTAACGAAGTAATTACTCCTTACCTTTCTTCATCTGTTTAGCCTGCTTAGCTATATATTCATCAACCTTTTGCATGAATTTAGGATTATTATTTCTAATAATTCTATCAATTTCTGTACCACTCTTTACTCCTAATGTTTTTAATTGTTTCTGCATTGCTATATAACGATGACTTGCCTCTGTAAGAGTTTCTTTACCCGTAACACCAGCTTTACTTACTGCGTTTCTATAACGCTCTGCATTTATTAAATCTGCATTAGTCACAGGGCCTTTTGGATTCAATCTCACCAATTTCTCTTTCGTTAAATTAACCCTTTCAAGTCCTTTTTTTAATACAACCCTACCCTTATCAGTAATCTTTTCAATTACCCATCCATGATCAAGTGTTCCATTTGGCAATTCGCGACCTGCTACCACTTTCTGTTTTTCAAATTTCAATTCATCGAATTTTTTAAGATAATGTTCTTTTCCTGATCCAGGCCCAGAACCTTTCATTTTTGCTCTATTCGCAAGTCTTTGATTTCGGGCTGCAGTTCTTTTGACTGTTTCACGACCAATAGTTCCACTCGCTTTACTAGTTTGAACTGCTTTTTGACCAACTTTTTTTACAGAACCTGTTGCAACAGGTTCTACAATTTTTAGCTTGCTACCATTTGGACTATTGCTTTTAATTTTCTTTACTAAATCTAAATAATTCACAGTTTTTCCTGAAATCATGTCTAGCATTTTTACTTCACCTGCAGGAAATGTTACTGTTGTTTCTTTCCCTGCTTTTAATCTTGTCTTTATATTTTCAAGATATTCATACAATTGAGTTTTTGCCATCTTTCGTCCAATAGTAATATCGCCGGCTCTTTTATCTGCTGCTTCCATTCTTCTTTTATGATGAGCTGCGCTTTTTTCTGCTTTAGTTAAAGTTTTAGGTTTTGGTTTAACAACTTTAGGTGCATCCTTAATTGTTTTAGTTAAAGACTGAGGTCCTGCTTTAGAAAGCGTAACTTTCTTGCCAGTAAGCACATCAATGCCATCCTTGTTAATAATTACTTCTGGATTTTTATCTACGCTAACCCGCCTTGCCTGAGGTTTAGGTGCATTTGCTTTCTTTGCTTGTCTTGTTTCATACAATTTTGCTTTTCTGTACAACGCAGGATTACTTTCTTTGATTAAAGCTTCAGCCTGAACTTTACTAAACTTTGCTCCTCCAGTTGTACTATTTGTAATTCTATTTTTTAAATTCATAAATGCATTATGAGCTCCTACTCCGCTTTCTCTACCTGTTATACCTACACCACCTGCAGCATCTTCAAAAACCCGTGCTTTTAATTTTGAAGCTTCAGTAAGTTTAATTGGTCCTCCTTTATTTGAACTCATAATTTCATTCTTTGAAATTATCATTTTCCTTTTACCTGTGTTGTTAATTACTGTAACCAATCCATCATCAGCTTGCTTATAAATTTTCCAACCTCTCTGAAGATATCCATTTGGTTGTTCAACTCTAATTGGACTGCCTTCATTAAACTTCATACTTTTATATCTACGATTAACTCCTGTTAATTCCTCAATCTTAAAATAATCAGGAACTCTTTTACCTGTTGCGGCATCTATTCCACGAGCGTCAATTCGTATTTGCTTATGCATTGATGGCTTTGTTACATTCGCAGGCGCCATTGGAGCATTCGAAGGTCTAGGCTTTACTCCAGCCTTTATTGGTGCTTTAACGGCAGGCCGGGCTTTAACTGAAGTAGCTGCTACTTTTTTAGGTTTTGCATTTTTAATAAATTCCTTTATTCCAGAAGCAACCTTATTTGGATCTCCTGTCTTTCTGGCAAGAGCTTTAGCTTGCTTAAAGATACTTGCTGCTCTTGAACCTGAACCGTTAAACCGAATGACTTGATTAGACATTTTATTAATCCCTGGTAAATAAATTTCATAACCACTCCCTGGCATAGACGCAACTGATATTTCTACTTTATTGACAGTTTCACTGCCTCGAAAAGTCTCTGCTTTTACTTTTACTTTAACTTTTAGCGCTTTTTTAGGTTTTATTAATCGAGGATTGCTTAACTCTACCTTTTTAATAAATCTTTTTAGTCCAGAAGCTACCTTATTTGGATTCCCTGTTTTTCTGGCAAGGGCTTTAGCTTGCTTAAAAATTCTTGCTGCTCCTGAACCAGAACATCTAAGAGGTATGATGTTTTTGGTTATATCTTTAATTCCTGAGAAATAAATCTCATAACCATACGTTTTATTCGGAATAATTGACACATCTACACCATTTATTGTTTCGCGAGCTCGAAAAGTCCCTGGTTTTACTTTAACTTTTAGCGCTTTTTTAGGTTTTATTAATCGAGGATTGCTTAACTCTACCTTTTTAATAAATCCTTTTAATTCAGAAAGCACCTTATTTGGATTCCCTGTTTTTCTGGCAAGGGCTTTAGCTTGCTTAAAAATTCTTGCTGCTCCTGAACCAGAACATCTAAGAGGTGTGATGTTTTTGGTTATATCTTTAATTCCTGAGAAATAAATCTCATAACCATGCATTTTAGTCTTAACAACTGAAATATCTACACCATTGACTGTCTCCCGGGCTCGAAAGGACTCTGGTTTTGCTTTAACTGCAGGTGCTTTTGAAGATTTTGTAGCACCTTGAATTTTTCCTGCCTTAGCAATTGTTGGCTTTTTAAAAGCATTTCTTGCTCTTTGACCTGCTCTACCAATAGCTCCACGTACTCTTGCCAATTTACTCAATTTTCCACCTTGCTTACCTACAGTACTTGCTGCTCTTGCAACTGAACCAAGCCTACCAACACGCGCCGCACCTTTTACTGCAACTCCTGATCCACCACCAATAACCATGCTTGCAATATTAAAAGATATTTTTCCTACAGCCTGATCATATTCTCCTTTTTTCCATTTATCCATGGCGAACATAGAAGCATCCATTGCAGTCTTTGCTTTCCATGCAGTTTTAAAAGACCATTTTCCTGTCTTTGGATCACGGCCTGCAAAAGCCATCATTCCTTGAGCAGCACCCATAGAATCTGCACTCAGATCCATTACACCTGATGCCATCTCTCCTAACCCTTCAGCCATTCCGCTCGTTCTTCTCATACGTTGTCCTAACAAATAACTAACTTGTCCTAAAACAGGCGTATCTATATTTTGAAGTGATTTCCCCCAACCATTTAACTTACCTGAAACTGATTTTGTAAATGATTTAATTCCTCTTGATCCATAAGCTGCAAAAGGATTTTTCGAAAGATTTTGCGCGATTTTAAATAAACCAGGTTTGTTTGCTTTAAGATCTAAAGTGGAATTAAAGCTTGAGCTTACAGATTGTACTGTTTGAACATTTGATAAATTAATATCTAAAATCACATCAGCATTTACTTTTGCCGCTGAATCAACAGCATCTATAAAAGGCATAAAGTGAGCCGAAATCCTTTCTTTAAGATTTCCATTTTGAAGTTTTTGTGCTTCCAATTGACGCATTGTAGCGTTCATTGAACCCAAAGCCGGATCAAGAGTCCTTTCAACATAATCTGTAATTGCAACTCTTTTTTTTGATTTATAACTTTTCTCAATATTTTGGCTACTTCGGGCTAAAGTCATTTTTTTCTTTTGAAGTTGTGCAATATATGCTTTTTTTTGTTTTGGAGTCATGTTCAATTGACTTGCAGGTGTTTTAATAAGTGTATCAATTCTCTTCATAGAATCTTTCATCACATCCTGCGCAGATCGTTTTGGAGTCGTATAAGAATGTCCATTTTGAAGTTTAGCTATTTCATCATCTCTCATTGCAAGTAATGCGCCCTTTCTTCTTGCGATCATTTCGCGTTTTTGTTCTAAAGCCTGATACAATTTATTATTTTTTCTAGCTTCAACATCTCCACCCTTAGCTTTCTGCTTAGCAGTTAATGTTTTAATCACTCCGTCTCTCAATGCAATAAGTTGCTTTTTAGTTCGTTCTGGTGCTTTATTTATTAATTCACCTTGTTTTTCTATATCTGCTTTACGTTTTTCAACCTTATTTAAAATATTCTTCTTAGCATCCAAAACCTTTTTTCTATATTGTCCATTTATTTTTTTATACAAACTCTTCCCTGTCGATGAAAATCTTCTTTTCAAAGAAGATAATTTCATATATTTGCTAACAGATTTTTGAAATTTGCTACAAGCTTTATACCCTTCAAGTGCTTCATTCTGAAGTTTTGCTGACTGAGTCTGCATTTTAAACAACTCTTCACGAGCCCTTAACGGATCATCAAGATTTGACGCATTAAATCCATCTTTTATATTTATCGACATCTTAAGTTGCTTTTCACTAAGCTTTTTCTCTTCCTTAGTTACTTCCATTGCAGCTCTAATTCGCGCCTGAATAACCTCCTTTGAAGGTGCACGTTTATTAACAATCACATTAAGTTTGGCAATCATGGAATTATGATATTTCCCAAACTCCTCTTTATTTAATCCTTTTACTGAATTTTTATCAAAACGATTAGCAGCCATCATAAAAAATCTTGCAATGTGATTTCTCAATGCAAGCTGCATATCATGTGGCATATGCTTTAACCTATCTGTATATTTATCAAAAGTTTCATTGGTTTTGTTTGCCAATTTTTTTATATTTGCTTTAAGATCAACGCCTTTTTCTCCTTTTGTCTCAAGTTTTTTTAATTTGTCTGATGAAATTTTAAGAGTTGCAGTAGTTCTGATTTTAGCAGCTTTATCATACAAAGATTCACCAAGCCCTTTATAAACTGTCAAACTGTAAAAAAATTGATTTTTATTTTGGAACATATTTAATTATTTTATTTGTATTTTTTTTGCTATTTTGCCTGTTAATTGAAGGTATTTAGAATAAATAGCCTTATCAATAATTTTTGGAAAGTTCTTTTCTAAAAGGACTGCTTTTACAAAAAACCTATTTTGTTTATTTTTAGCTTTTTTAAGTAATTGGTGTATTTCAATAAACGATTCAGAAGGCAAATCTCTAAATTTAGCTAAAATGTCCTGAATCTCTTCAGCTTTCAGGAAATATAAATGAATAAGCGCAGCTTCAAGCTTATTTAGTCTTTTTTTCTGATCTGCAAGAACTTTCTTATAATCAGCCATTTTATTTATTTTAATTTTAATTTCTATTTCA
>JAUVDZ010000129.1 GCA_030595015.1 Candidatus Peregrinibacteria bacterium
CCATCGTAGGCATGATTATCTTCAATTAAATCATCTTCTACTAATAAAGCAATAATTGAAATCTTTTTTTCTTCTGGATTTTGGCTGCTAAACAAACCACCAAACTGCGCAGAGGCAATTGGTGATGACAAAAATTGTGTACTAAGAACCGTCAGGATTATAGCTCCTGACACAACTCTGTGTAAGTAGTTTTTTATTTTTGTTTTTGTCATTTATTAGCCGGCTTTAATGACCGGAGACGAATAGTCTCCAAGTTTTCCAATTTGTCTAATTATTATAGCATAGGTAAGCCAAAAAGTCGAGTTCAAAAGCCTTTAATACACATATATCAAAAAAGCCGACTTCATGCCTTTAGAAAGCGAGAAAGTCGACTTTTTAATTGATTTGTAAAATTTACAATACTTTTACAAAGTAATCTGAACCATCTACAAGTGCTGCTGAACCATCATAACCAACCGGATCTGTACTTGTATTATTCTTTTTCTCAGTTTCCATTATAGTTGCAATTAAATATTCAAGTCCATTAGCTCCAATATATTCATAATAATAATTTCCAGCGCCAATACACCCTCCTGGATCAGTAAGTGCAGTAGGTACAGTTCTATTTGGTGATGGATCTAAAGGTGGAGTTGCACCTTTGAAGTAATCTTTAAAAACATTCCCAGTGTCGTCTGGATCACGGAATACTCCAGTAGCACTTCCGTCTACACAACCTGAGTAAGTTGGGTAAACTCCATAATCAGAATTGTAAGTTTCAAGTGCTGTAATTATGTTGTTAATATTTCCCTCTCTTGCTGCATCACGACCTCTTGATAGAGCGTCACGAATTGTAGGGTAGAGAGCGGCAGCTAAAACACCGATGATTGCGATTACAATCAGCAATTCGATCAGCGTAAATGCTTTCTTTTTCATACGAAAATAGGTTAATGATTATTCCAATCATATATTTTACAATAAATAGTATCTAAAGCCAAATCTAAAAATCACCAACTGAATCACCAAGTGTAAGAATCGGAAGCATAATTGCAGCAACTAACCCTCCAACCGCAACTCCAACAAACACCATAATGATTGGTTCGATAATTTTTGTAAGACCTTTGACTGCCATATCAACCTGGTCATCATAGAAGGTTGCAATCTTCTTAGTTACAGTTTCTAGTTGCGCAGTTTGTTCACCAGTGTCAATCATATTCACAAGCATTGCAGGAAAGTACTTGGTTCCACGAAGCGCATCAGCTAACGGAATACCAGCTTTTATGTCATCTGCAGCAAATTTAATTTTCTTTTTATAAACATCATTTTGTGTAGCATTTGAAATAATCATCAACGATTGAACGATCGATACTCCTGAACCCAATAGGTTACCTAAAGTTCGGGCAAATTGTGCCAAAATGGCTTTTTGCATTAATGATCCTGTTATCGGAATATGAAGCATAAGTGTATCCCACTGCGTTTTCCCTCTTTTTGTTTTTTTCCAAAGTGTTAAAATTCCAATAAAAGCAGCAATTCCAGCTAAAATATAAATAATATTATTCACCACAAAATTACTCATTCCAATTACAAATTTTGTAATTCCAGGTAGTTCTGCTCCGGTTTGTTCAAATAAATTTTGAATGCCGGGAATAACAAATATCATCATCAATACAAGCACTAAAAATAGTATAGCCAAAACCACAATCGGATAAGTAAGAGCACTTTTTACTTTACTAATTGTTTTTGCAGATTTTTCAACTTCTTTTGCAAGATCTCTTAAAATATCATTTAAATGTCCGGAAACCTCACCACTTCTAATCATTCCAATTTCTGATTCAGTAAATGTTTTTGCATATTTTTCCATACTTCCAGATAAACTTTCTCCATTTTCAATTTTCTCAGCCATGTCATTAATAATTTTTTTAAACTTTTGGTTCTTTTTATTTTGATCAGCAAGCGTAGTAAGTGCGTTGATAATTGGAATTCCAGCATCAACCATTACAGCTAAAAGTCTAAAGAAAGTGGCTTTCTCCTGCATTTTAACTTTACCTAAATTTATAAACGCATCATTCACTTTCAGGTAAATATCAAAAAAGAAATTACCAGTTTTTTCAAATCCGATTTTCTTTTTTAAACTGATTTTTTCTTTACTTCTTCCAATATTTAAAACGACTTTATTCTCAAGGGTAGCCTCGGCTCCTTCAATTATTTGAGCTTTTTCCAATTCAAATGTTTCACCGGCTGTTTTGTTTGCAAAATCTTTGGCTTGTTTCATTTCAATATATTAAGTTTGAGGATTTTCGGTTTGTTCTGGAGGCATTTTGATTTGGATGCCTGGTTCAGGGGCTGGAGTTGCAGTCGCTGGCGCTTCCTCCTTAGGGCTCACTTCGCTCTCTTCGTCGTCGGTTTCCATCTTTCTTGCAACTCTATAGACTTCATCAAGTGTTGTTTTACCTGCTAAAGCTTTAAGAATACCTGCTTGTTCTAGTGTTATCATTCCTGTTTTCATTGCAATTTCTTCAATTTCGAGACCATTTTTTCGGCTTAAGATAGCCCTTCGTAGTTCGTTGTTCATTTTCATTACTTCAAATAGACCTAATCGGCCGGAATATCCAACGCCTTCACATTTTTCACAACCTTTACCTTTATAAAATTTCATTCCTGACATTAAAGCCGGATCTAAATGTTCGTCTGTATGAATTTTTCCTATAACGTTTTTTACGTGCGCAAGCAAGTGAGGATCAACTGCATCTTCTACTTTACAATGTTCACAAATTTTTCGTACAAGACGTTGCGCAATAATACATTCAATTGTTGCAGCCATTAAGAAAGGCTGAACATCCATGTTATCAATACGAGTTAATGTTTCCACTGCACTATTTGTATGGATTGTAGAGAATACAAGGTGACCTGTTAACGACGCCTCAATGGCTGTATCAACAGTTTCTTTATCACGGATTTCCCCAACCATTATGATGTCCGGATCCTGTCTTAATCCGGTACGCATACCAAATGCAAACGTATAATTAATATCAGGATGCACCTGTGATTGGTTCAAACCATCAACAGAGATTTCAACCGGATCTTCAATTGTCATAATATTTACATCAATCTTATTTAACCG
>JAUVDZ010000053.1 GCA_030595015.1 Candidatus Peregrinibacteria bacterium
ATAAAAAGGGTAATATTTTATATATTGGGAAGGCAATTGATTTACGAAATCGCGTTAAGAGCTATTTTCAGCAAACAAATAAGCAGAGTTTGCGAATTCAAAAAATGGTTTCACAAATTGATGACATTGAATTTACAATTGTTTCAAGCGATTTAGAAGCAGTTATTCTTGAAACAAATCTTATTAAAGAGATTAGGCCGAAATATAATATTTTGATGAAAGATGATAAGAATTATGTTTATATAAAAATCACAAAAAATGAGGATTTCCCACAAGTAAATATAGTTAGAAAGGTTTTAAATGATGGAGCTTTGTACTTTGGGCCAAAAACAGCAGCCGGAAAAGTTCGAAAAACTCTGGATGTGTTAAAAAAGGTTTTTCCGTACCGTCATTGCAATCTTTTTTTGGAATATGGAAAAGAAAAAAAATATACTCCATGCCTTGATTACCACATTAAACGTTGCATTGGGCCTTGTGTAGGGAATGTGAATAAAGAGGATTACGCACTAATAATCGATCAGATTATTCGGTTTTTAAAAGGGCAGACCGAAGATATTATTAAAGTTCTAGAGGCGCAAATGCAAGATGCTGCAATGAATAAGAAATTTGAAATGGCTGCAAATCTGCGAGATAAACTTAATGCAATTAAAGAGATTAGCCAAAAACAAGTAGTTAGTTCGCCTAATCGGCAGGATACAGATGCGATTCATTACGTGAGCGAAGCTGGGCGTGTATTTTTTACGCTATTTATGATTAGGGATGGAAAACTTATTAATCAAGAAAATTTTGAATTTAAAACCGGGATTGATAGAGATGATCAAAAAGATACAGAAGAGATTTTAGAAGCCTTTATTAAGCAGTATTATGAAAAAACAACGGACTTCCCTAAAGAAATATTAATTCCACATAATATTAAGAATAATGATGTTTTAGAAGGATGGATCAGCGAGTCAAAAGGTGCGAAAGTGAAGATTCTAATTCCACAAAAGGGAGAAAAAGAGAAAATTTTAGGATTAGCTGAAAAAAACGCGAAATCATTTGCAACTCAAAGCCGAATTAAGTGGCAACATGATAACGAAAGACGTAAAAAAGCACTTGAAGAGTTAAAAGAGAAGCTCGATTTATCAAAATTACCACGACGCATTGAATGTTATGATATTTCTCATATTTCCGGAACAAACCAGGTCGCTTCGATGGTTGTTTTCGAAAACGGACAACCAAATAAAAAAGAATACAAACGATTTAAAATTAGAACACTTAAAGAGGGGAAGCCCGATGACTTCGCAGCAATGCTGGAGGTATTAAAAAGGCGATTTATGTACTTAGTTAAGTCTAAAAGTAATATTAAGTTTAGAAAAAAGAAAGACGTACTAACTGGGAAACTTGATAAAGAAATAGCAGGGGAGTGCAATTATGAAATTTTTGATGATCTGGATTATTTTACTAATATCAAATTAAAAGAGGGGATTAGTGATTTCTTACTTGGATTAATCCAAAAAGCTAAAAATAATCGTGTTTATATTGGAGTTCCTAAAAAATACATAGATGAAGCTGAAAAATTAGGGTTTCAATTGGTAAAAAAGATGCCTGATGAAGTGAAAATGAAGAAAACATATAAATGCTTACTTTTTAATAAATCAAAATACAAAGAAAACAAAGGATTCTCACAAAAACCTGATTTAATAGTAATTGATGGAGGGAAAGGGCAACTAACTCAAGGCATAAAAGTGCAATCAAAGTTTAAAACTGATATACGGATGGTTGCATTGGCAAAAAAACACGAAAATGTATATGAGCCTGGAAACAAAAATCCATTACCGTTTGCGAAAGATTCAGAAGGACTTTATTTGCTTCAACAAGTGCGCGATGAGGCGCATAGGTTCGCGATTACTTATCATAAAAAGTTGAGGAGTAAGGCGATGATAAGGTAGTGCTATCGAAAAATGCAGCAATAATACAGCAAATTTGATACGAAGGTTTGGCTTCGGTCTGCCTCGTAGATCTCCAAAAAAGAGCTCCGGCCAGTTGCCTTCGCTCCACTGGTGCCGAAGGAGGGAATCGAACCCTCACTCCACAAGTGGAACGAGATTTTGAGTCTCGCGCGTCTACCAATTCCGCCACTTCGGCTTGATTTTTATTATCGCTCCAAACAGCTTCACTTCGTTACGCTGCGACCTTACTAATATAGCTTTTTTCTGCTAGAATGCAAGAAGTGAATTTAACCTATTTAAATGTTTTGCGACCAAACTAAAGTATTATTTACAGCTGGAAAAGGCGGCAATGGATGCGTCAGCTTTCGTCGTGAAAAATTTATTGCAAGAGGTGGTCCTGACGGTGGAGATGGTGGAAAAGGCGGCAATATCACCTTGATTGCTGATATGAATTTAAACACTTTGACTGATTTCCGTACAAAAAAGCGATTTGCAGCTGATTGTGGTCAACAAGGAATGGGTAAAGATATGCACGGAGCAAATGCTGAAGATCTAATTTTAAGAGTTCCGATTGGGACTTTAGTTATGGATCCTAATACGCGTAGAGTTTATGAAGATTTAAATGAAGATCAACAAGAATATGTAATTGTTAAAGGTGGTCAAGGAGGGAAGGGGAATGCCAGATTTGCAAGTAGTGTATTCCAGGCTCCCAGATTTGCTGAGGTTGGTGAACCTGGTGAAGAAATCGAACTGTTGCTCGAACTTCAAATGATTGCTGATATTGGTTTAATTGGGCTCCCATCTGCAGGAAAATCTACTTTGATTTCTGTTATTTCTAATGCAAAACCAAAAATTGCAGATTATCCTTTTACAACTTTAATTCCAAATCTGGGATTAGTAGAAGTTGGAAAAGCTACTAATACCAATATCAAAGATTCATTTGTTGTAGCGGATATCCCTGGATTAATTGAGGGAGCACATAAAGGAAAAGGTCTTGGAGATGAATTCTTGAAACATGTTGAACGAACCAAGGTTCTTCTGCATTTAATTGATGTAAATGAAAAGGATATTGTTGAAGGATACAAAACAATAAACGAAGAACTTAAAAAATTCGATAAAAACTTACTCAAAAAACCTCAAATTGTTGTTTTAAATAAAATTGATACAATTGATCAGGAATTCACTGATTTACTAATGAAGGAATTCAAAAAAAAGGTAAGGAAATTCCCAATTATGGCTATTTCTGCAGTTTCAGGCCAAGGTGTTCCAGAATTAATGCAGGAAACTTACAAATTACTTCAAGTAGTCAGAAAAGCCGAAAAAGCTGCACCAAAAGAAAAGAAGAAAGAATATAAAGTGTTCAAGCCTCACTTACAAATGAGTTCAAAAAGGTTTGAAATAGTTCAGGTCAAATCAAAAGGCAGAGGAAAAAATGCTAAGCAAGTTTTCAATATTAGAGGTAAATCTATTGAAAAGAAGGTACAAATGGCTAATTTTAATAATGAAGAAGGTTTGCAGAGATTTTATTTATATCTTGAAAAGTCAGGAATTCATAAAAATCTACTCAACAAAGGAGCAAAAGAAGGCGACGAGCTCATTATAGGTATAAAAGTAATCACATTTAGAAAATGAAGATAATTATAGGACTTGGAAATCCAGGGAAAGAATATGCTGAAACACGTCATAATGTTGGATTTGGTGTTATTGATTCACTCAGAGAGAAACTACAATTTGAAGATTTTAAGTTAAAAAATAAATTTGATGCTTTCATTACAGAAGGGGAATATAAAGATGAAAGAATCATCTTGGTGAAACCGATAACTTTTATGAATTTATCAGGTAAATCTGTAGCAAAGGTAGCAAAATTTTATAAAGTTTCATTCGAAGATGTATTTGTAGTATTTGATGATTTGGATTTTGATACCGGAACACTCAAAGTGCGTGAAAAAGGAGGACCTGGAACCCATAATGGAATGAAGTCTGTTGTTGAATCTACTGGATCAAAAAACTTCCCACGTCTTCGTATAGGAATTGGAAATATAGATGGAAAAAAAGCTAATGTACTTGGCAAATTTAGTAAAAATGAGCTTAAGCAAGTACTTGAGATTATTGACATGGCTTCAGATGCAATAATTTATGCGTTTGAAAACGGTATTTCAAACACTATGAACAAATATAACACAAAATAACTTGCTTTTTTGCTGTTATTTAAGTAGATTATCAAGGCATTTAACTTAATTAAACATGTACGCAATTGTAGAAATCAAAGGCAAACAATATAAAGTTGCCGAAAATGATAAAATCGATGTTGATAAATTAGACACAGAAAAAGGCAAAATTACCTTTGATACTGTACTTTTATTGGCAAAAGACAGTAAGGATGTTCAAATTGGCAATCCTTATGTTTCAGGGGCAAAAGTAGAAGTTGAAATAATAGAACAGAAACAAGGAGAAAAAATACACGTATACAAAATGAAACCTAAAAAGAGATATGAAAAGAGAATCGGACATAGAACACAATTAACAACACTTGAAATTAAAAAGATTGGAGGAGCGAGCAAGGCGAGCTCTAAAGGAGCGAACGAAGAGAGCGAAGCGAAAAAAGAAAAAAGCACTGAAGAAAAAACAGCTTAAACAGCAGAAATACTATCGATTATAGATTTGAGCTCCTCTGGGAGCTCTTTTTTTACATCAATTTTTGTCCCATCTTTTAATTCAAAAGAAAGTTCTGCAGCATGTAGAAAATATCTATTCAGTTTGAACTCCTTTAAAAATACTGCGTTAATTTTTTTATTTCCATAAACTGGATCACCAACAACAGGATGCCCGATAGATGAAAAATGTACTCGTATCTGATGAGTTCGTCCGGTTAATATTTTTGCCTTAATAAGGGTAAAAGTAGATCCTTCATATTCAAAATAATCAACAACCTCATATTGTGTAACTGCATCACGGCCTTCTCCTTCATTAGCTAAGACAACACGTTTGAAATCTCGGCTTCCGCGAGTAAGAGGAGCATCAATTGTTCCTTCTTCCGGCTCAAGCTTACCAATTAAAAGAGCATAATAGAACTTATTAATTACTCTGCTTTTCATTAATTCAATTATTTGCCGATGAATTTTATTATTTTTTGCAATCATTAGGAGTCCAGAAGTATCTTTATCTAAACGATGCACAATGCCTGGTCGTAATTCACCACCAATATTACTTAGATTGTCAGGACCTGGATTATTTAAAATCGCATTAACAAGACTCCCCGACACATGGTGGCCTTCTTCAGAGGGGTGTACAACCATGCCAGAGGGTTTATTAATGATAATCAAGTCATCATTTTCAAAAACAACTTCAATATCAATTTTTTCAGGTTTCGGAATCATATCAATAGGCTCCGGGAAGTCTATCTGGATATCATCATCATCATTAATTTTATAATGAGGTGAAACTTTTTTACCATTTACTAAAACACGACCTTCTTTAATAATCTTCTGCAAATTTGTTCGCGAAAAATCTTTATATTTCTCAGCTAAATATTTGTCGAGTCTCATAATTAGTTCTTTTTACCGGCTTGCCAAGCCATTTCGAATATTGCTCTATGCGTTTTAGCTATTTCATGACTTTCTATTATAATTCCTAAAAGTTCATTTTTAGCTAAGGAAACTATTGATACCTTATCATTATATATATTTATTTCATTTTCAAAATGAGGAACATTTTTTGGGATCCATCGAATATCCATCAAGGGATCTTTTTTTGATGACAATGGAGGATATTCACTCAATAGATATTTTCTAACTGTTTTTGTATCTTCAACCAATATTTTAACCGGGATTTTGTGCTTTTCTACACGATCTCTTGCGTAATTTTTCACAAATTTATGAAGATTGGGTGTTGTCTTCAGCCAGGAATTGTATGCAGACCACGCCAAAATAGGCTCAGTTGATGTTAAAGTATCGTTCATAACCCTTTTAACTCCTTCTTCACCTTCATAAAACTTAACTTTTGGTTTAATGCTTAAAGGGTTAGTTAAAGCATAAAATTCAGGAAGAAGTTCTACAAGAGAGTTCCTGTTTTCTTCTACTTCTTTTTCTTTTAATTCTAAAGACTTAATAATTGCCTGTGGATCAGCAGCAGTAAAATACTTAACATCTGCACGTACATGCTGATTTACATATCCTTTCTTAATTAATGTTTCAAGGATTAAATAGGTTGTCGATCTATTAATTCCTGCCTTTTTTCCAACCACACTTGCAGGTTGTGATCCAAGTTCTAACAAAGAAAGATATATTTTAGATTCTTTCTTATTAAGGCCGATTTTTTTCAAAATGTCATTTAACATTGTCAACTAATTTAAACTTTATGTTGTTTGCTCTCACCAACAGCCCAAGTATTGCATTAGAACTACAAAAAAGCAAGCTTTTCCGAGGGGGTGTCATAAAATCTTGATAAGTGTAACGTTATAGGATACTGTGTAGATGCAGCTAGACAGTTAGATTTATTTATAGATCTACGTCTAGCTACACCAAAAGAGTAGAAGCCCAAAAAAGTAGGAGAAGAGCGCGCTTCTGCTTTTTTGTTGTTTACAGAAACTTCAAAATCTAATAGGATTAATTAGGTAATTTTAAATAAATAAAACATGATCAACACTGATGATAAGGTAATTAATGAAATCCTGGATAGAGGGGTAGTTGAAGTTCACATAAGAAAAGAGCTTGAAAAGAAGTTGAAATCAGGGAAGCAATTAAGAATTAAGTTTGGAATTGATCCAACAGGTTCTGATTTGCATATTGGCCATGGTGTAGTTTTAAAAAAGCTTAGGCATTTTCAGGATGCGGGCCATAAGGTTATTTTGCTAATAGGTGACTATACAGCAAAAATTGGGGATCCTACAGGGAGAACGGAGACGAGAAAAATGCTTACAGATGATCAAATCAAAGAAAACATGAAAAGTTATACTGATCAGGCGGGATTAATTTTAGATATGGATAAAATTGAAGTTAGATATAATTCTGAATGGCTGGCAAAACTTGAAATGGCTGAATTATTACAATTAACATCAATTAAAACAGTTGCACAAATTCTACATAGAAGTGATTTTAAGAAAAGAATGCAGGAAGATATAGATATATCACTTTCAGAATTTCTTTATCCAATAATGCAGGGTTACGATTCTGTTATATTAAAAGCTGATGTTGAATTGGGCGGAACTGAACAAACATTTAATATGCTTGTTGGGCGTGATCTTCAAAAACACTACGAACAAAGACAGCAGGATGTGATGACTGTCCCAATCCTAGAAGGATTGGATGGTGTACAAAAAATGAGCAAATCATATGATAACTATATCGGTCTTACAGATACTCCTGAAGAAATGTTCGGAAAAGTTATGAGTATTCCTGATAATCTAATTACTAAATATTTAGAATTAGCTACAGAAGTTTCGTTAGATGAGATTAAGAAAATTGAAAAAGCTACAAAAGACGGAGAAAACCCTATGCAATACAAAAAGTTTGCAGCTAAAGAAATTATCAAAATCTACCATGATGAAGCTGCTGCTGATAAAGCTGAAGAACAATTTACAAAAGTATTTAGTGAAAATAAATTGCCCGATGATATTGAATTACGAAAATTTGCAGAAGATTCAATAAATATTGTTGAACTCATTGCTTCAAATGAATTAGCTTCTTCAAAAAGTGAAGCTAAACGATTAATCGATCAGGGTGCCGTTAAAGTGAATGGAGAGAAATTAGTGAATCCTGATCAATCTATCGATTTAAATAAAGAAACTCTTATTCAGGTAGGAAAACGTAAGTTTTTAAAAGTTGTTAAAGGGTAAATCTATATGCTAAAATTGTTTACCTGATAAACAAAGCTTTTTCATGCTAAAAACTCCTCTTAAAGATATTTTAAGAACAACATCCAGGCATTTGGGTAAGCTTAAAGATC
>JAUVDZ010000039.1 GCA_030595015.1 Candidatus Peregrinibacteria bacterium
GATTCTTGAAGCTATTTTTAATGAACAGGTGGAACTGAGTGAATGGCTTGGTAAAAACACATACACTATTAAAACTACGGAATATGATGATTTTGTTAATGGAACAGATATTGTCATTATGCTGGATGGTGAAATTCCAATTGCGATTGATGTGACGACTTCAAGTAAAGCTATTCCAGGAAAAATTGATAAAATAAGTAATGGGATTACGTCAGGTGAGCTTACTACAATTAAATATTTTGACGATGAATTCACCGGTGATAAAGGGATGAAAACGGGATTGCCAAGATTTGTAATTGGAGCCGGTCCCAGAACTATTGATCATTTGACGCATCTTTGGATGGGGAAACGAAGTGATAAAAAGGCGCTTGCAAAAGAACCAATCCAACTTCAAATAATTAAAGAGTTGATCATGCAGGCTGACAGATATGCCTCTCATGCTTTCAAAAAAGGACATCAAAGTATGTCAGATCATTTCATTAAAATTTCCCGAAAATTAAAAAGACTTTTATTTGAAAAACAAAGAACAATTGTTTTTCCTGTTGATATTGGTCGTTATACAAGAGGCGATAAGGTGTATGAAAGTATTGAAAGAGAGATGCAATAAGGGTTTGGCAGGGCTTAGTGGATCACGTTAGAACCGAGTTTATTTGTTGGTAGGGAAAATCTGTTTAACTTCTACTTTGATAGGTTCTCCTTTTACGTTTGTTAGAGTAATTGAATTTTTAATACAGTCTTTTAAACGTCCACTTTGCCAGTTTATTAGTACTTTGGGAAGTTCTGTGGCTGGCTCGTTGTATTCAATATAAATTATTATTCGGTTTCCTTCCTCGCGGACAAATACATTCTGAGCAATTGCAACACTTTTAAAATGCAGATAACCTTCATAATTATCCATTTCAATTATTCTATCAAAATTCTCTGTGATTTCTTTCCATCTAACCTGATTTTCTGGTTCGATTTTAGTCGGAGTTGCATCTATCAGGATTGTGCTCATTTTTTCTTTGCGTGACTTAACATATTTTGCCTTAATTTGCTTTATCTCTTCTGGATCTTCTACACCTTCAAGCTTCTTTTTTTCCTTATCAGATATTGCTTTGCATTCGTAATAGATTTCTTTAAAAATTGTTAGAAAAATGTCGTCTTTTTGAAGTTTTGAAAGTCTTTCGCCGATTAAATCCAGATTATCAGCAATTCTCATTATTACAAGTAAGGGATCTGCAATAATCTCAGGATCTGAATTTTCTACATTCGATGTTTTCAAGAAAGCTCTTCCTTCTGCCATTTGTTCTTCATTAGGATTGTCCGCACCATGATAAAGAATAGACATAATAAAGAGCTCATAGTTTTCTCTGGAAATATTTAATATTTTTTGAAATTTCTCATATGGAAAATATTTGTGTAACAATTCTGTACTAAAAGCTGCATGTTCCCATTTATGAATCTTTTTTGGGTCCGTTTTTTTATACTCCTCTTCCTGTTTAGCTTTTAATTTTGGATAACCAATATCATGAAAAAGTGCAACTAACCTTGCAATAATGGTTGCATTTTCACCATATCTATCTTCATTGTTTTGTCTTAAAGTTTCTGATCCCTGAATAATAGCATTTGTATAATTGACTGTATTTATACTGTGTTTTGCACCATGTGATACGTAATATTTTGGATCATCTATTTCCTGATCTTCAAGGGATTCACAAATAAACTGGAATAATTCTTCAACTGCTTGAACATCCCGTTCTTCATGGGCTGTTTCATTTATCATAGAAATAGTTTCTTGTGCTGTTTGTAGAATACTTGCCTTAATTTTTTCTAAATCCTCTTGTGACTTTTGTTCATCTTCATGTAGTGCATTATTAGTTTTATCAAGCTTTGTGAAAGTATAATCGAATATTGCATATGGATCACTTTCATTCCTTATTTCTCCAGCTTTTTCCTTTTTAAACGCAGCCTGAGCTAATTTTAATTTATAGAGTTTATTTTTATTTAATATTTCTTCCCATTCCTCTATATCAATTTCCAGAACAACGGTATCTTTATCAGTTAATGCTGAAGCTACATTCTTTCTTTCTCCTTTTAATGATTCAATATCTCCCACAAAATCATTTTCCTGAAGTGTGGAAAGATAACGTGAATCTCTTAATATAAATGCTGAACCCTGAAGGATAATTCTAAATTTAGTCTCATCCTGGCCCTGAGTACTCATTGATTGATATTCCCGATATGTATTAATTCTGCTTTTTTCAAGTAATTCTTTTGCCACTGGTTCGGGCATTCCTATTTCCCTTGTTAATTTTTCCAGTATTTCAGTTTTTTTTCTTTCAAGAGCTTCTAAGAAAGTGTTTCTATCAATACGTAATAGAACAGCTGTATCCGAAGCAACAACATTACTTGAATCATTGATTTTATCATTTAATATCGCTTGTTCTCCAAGATATGCAAAGGGTATATTATCAGCTGATTTTATAACATTTCCCTCAATATCTTTACGTTCATATCTAACTACTCCGTCCATTATTACAAAAAAATGAACATCTTCATCATCAGTTTCTTTTTCTAGTCTTTTTGAAAGATCCAAAATAACATCCCCTTTACTTGCTTTAAAAATAACAACTCCTTCATGTAGTTTCTCTTTAATAAAATCCCAATCTATAAAATCAATCAGTGGGCCAGATCTATCCTTATGTTCTATTAATTCATCGAGAAATGAATACTTAGTAGTTAGATCCTCATAATGTGCTAATGCCAGCTTATAATGATCTGCAAGCTGATTTGCTAAACTTTCATCTTCAATTATTGGAAGTAGTTTTTTTTTAAGTTCAGTAGTAGTTTGTCCGATTATATCTATTGATTCAATTTGTTCTAATTCTTTTGGACTTAAGGGAAGCTCTCTAGCACTTTTTACGAGAATAGAAATAGAGTGTTGTGCTAACTTATTTTCATCCGGCTCTTCACGTGGGGTTTTTTTTGTCATTTTTATTTTTATTGTACTTTTAATATTATACCACAAAAAGGACAATATCGCAATTGCTGGCAGGGCCATCAGGATTTGAACCCGAACTTTTGGTTTTGGAGACCAACGTGCTACCATTAACACTATAGCCCTGTGATGAGTTTTTTGCTTCGCTCGGCCCTTCGGGCCTCGCTCCACAGAGCTCGCATTCGCTCGCTCCAGCTTGCTTAGTATATTACATTTAGGCGCTTTTTCGCAATAAGAATCTCAAACTACTAAACCGGATCGTCGATTTTTATAAATCCAACGCTCTCGTCAACTTTATCTACACCGATCATGTATTTTATTGGAGCAAAATATGTTTTAACTAACTCGTATGCTTCGCGTGCCTTGTCATCCATTGGGCCTTGTACTTTTTCCATTGATTCAAATAAAACATCTACATATTTAAAGGCTTCATCTACTGCAACATATGATAAATTATAAGGATAATCTTTGAACATTTCACGTGCCGCGATTATCTCTGCATTTTCTCCGATGGTTTTAACTTCGCCGAAATCTTTGTCGAGTCCTGAGTAAGTTGAGATTATCAAATAATTGTTTACTGTAAGCCCATAATAGATTTCGATTGGTTCTGTGAATAAGCCAGATGGAAGTCCTGCGGCAAGCAATTCTTCTTCTGTCATTGTACTAAAATCAAAGCTCATTCTATTGATTTCACTTTTTCCAATTGCAACAACATCTTTTGAAAGAAATCGATTAATATCAACATCGCTTGAAGCTTCTGCAATCATTCCATCGTAGGCTTGTTGCAAAGCTAAATCCAACAAATCAATAACTTTCTGAGCCGATTCAGGGTTTGAACTCGCATCAACATAAATAGACATTGCCGGAATCATTGAGTCGTTTCGTTGTAGAACAAAGGCAAAACCTTTATCCATAAAACTCAAAATATCTTCGCGCAAATCAAGATCAATGGTTTTTTTAATTAATAGTTCTGCTTTTCTCAACTCTTTTCTGGTATCTTCATCAAATTCATACATCTTGTCGAACGCTTCTTCCACGGCTTGTTTAAGCCCATAACTTTCCATGTACATAATTAGATTATCGCCGGGAATTCCGTTATATAAATAAGGTTCGTGATACTCGATATTGAATTTTCCTGAATATGCAGGCAGGGCAACCATTTTTAATCCATCATTTTCAGCATAAATTGCCATGATTATTGAAAGATCAAAATCCTCTTTTAGCATTAGTGGATACGCCTGAGCGTCATCCAGGCTTGCGATTAAATCAAAATAGTTCTCGTAGTTAAGGTAGAGGTTTGCGATATATGGCTGTTGAAGTTTTTCATATGCTTTTTTAAACATTTCATTTGATAAAAGCGAATCTTCATTGTTTTTCATTCGTCTAAGGCTCTCTAGTCTAAGCTGTTTTTTGTTAGTCAGAAGGAATGTGTCTTTATATGTAGCCAGATAAAAATCATCATTTTCATTGTCATAAACTGTTTCGCTGAATTGTTCAGATTTTGTATAATCTTCTAAAAGTTCAGTGAGTTTTGCTGGATCTTCAAGAGTTGCAGCAAGATACATATTGGGATCGTCTTCAGTATTTTCAGGGTCAATTGATATTCCTAAAATGATTCGTGCGTTTTCTCCAAAAGCAGGAAGTAGATCGAATTCCATTTGAAGTTCTTCAAGAAAGCCTTCTACAAATTTGGTTGTTGTTTCTTGTGGGAATTTAGTCATCAAAGCTTTGAAATCTTCTTTTTGACTTTCGCTGTTTAGGTTTACAGAGAACGCCAGAACAGTGTCGGCTGGCAGGAAGTTTTCGAGTTCTACCCCTTGTTGTGATTTTTCTGAATCGTGAAGTTCGAGTTTGCTTGTGCAACCCGTTAGCAACATGCTAAAAATAGCCGCTAGCAATAGCGCCTTTAATAAATTAGAAACTTTCATAATAAATATATTAGAAAATATTTTTTGATGAATTAGCTGCTTTTTTTGGCGTCTTTTCGTTTAGCCGGAGTGTGTTTTCGGCATTTTTTACAATATTTCTTCACTTCTTTAGTGATTTCGTCATTTCTTCGCTTGTCGTAAGCCGTAGTTTGGATTATGGTTTTGCAATCAGTGCATCTCCATACCGCGAATTGACTTTTTCCGTGTGACATCTTTAGATTTATTAATTATGCTATGGGATTATATGGGAAGGGGAGCGAAAAAACAAGAGAAATTAATAGAACCTGGCATTGGTTTTTTTATTTCCAAGTTCATATAAATCTTTGAGGCGTGGCGGGTAAACTTTAAAACCATTGGGATTGATCTTGCGTTCGGCCTTTTCCCTAAGCCATCGTTCAAATAGCTGACAAATATCATCATCTCCAACATAAAAACCAACACCATTCTGCGAAGTGAAGGATGCCAAAAAAACTTTAATTAAAGCGCTTAGTGAAATGTTAAGCTGATTTTTACATTTCTGTTTTGCATTTTTGTGGAGATTATCCTCTAAAAGAATAGTGATCTTCTTCATGGTAGTATATTTTAAGTGTATTATCAGATTTGACGGCAAAATGACGGCAAATTTGATAGTGGTGTAGAGCAAGCTAAACAGTTCCAAATTCAACATTCTCGATGTCCATGCGTTCTTTATCAAATGTCGAGAAAACGCCTTGTTCAAAGACAAATCCATAAATACTTGGGTCGTAGATTTTTTTCTTAAAATATAGTTTTAAGAACGTGCCTTCCGATTTATCAATGAGCTGACCTCTTTTAAGTGATAAGCCAGTAACAATTTTAGATTCATTTTGATCTTTTGAAACGAGTGTAAGTGGATCGTTTTCAGTTGTGAAATAATCACCCAAAGTGAAATGATCGAACTCAAACAGTTTTTCGTCATAATTAAGATGAAAAGCAAGACCGAAAAAGGGGTGTTCGAGGTTAAATCCTTCTATTCGGACAACGTGAAATCTTTCATCCTGTTCGTGAACAAGGTTGATGAAGCCTGCTGATTTGCCGTGAATGGAGAGGCCGAAGCCTGTTATGCAGAGAATAATAATAAATAGGGTTAGTGATAGTTTTTTCATGATTGATTTGGTGGCGGCACGCGATTGAATTGCATGCCGCCTTATTAAAGTTAGTAAGTAATTGCCCAGTTTGCGCCTATGTCGATAAGGTCGCTTCCATCAATTGAGCCGTCGTATGTTGTGTCGATTAATGCGTCGAAATTAGGGTCGCTTAAAGTGAGAGTGTAGTGGAGCGCGAGATTATTTAAGTCGCGTCCATCAACTCTGTCTGATCTACTGTTATCACCCTTGATTCCTCTTGAGTCTGCTGATTGGCCACTCACTGCAGTTGCTTCAAGAGAGCCCTTAACAGCTATAATCTGATATTCGTAGCTGTGAGTTGGGATTAAATTATCGCTGTCTGTGAAGAATGTATTTGCAGTGTTTGCGATTTCTGTGAATGCACCTGTTGTGTCGCGCTTCATAACTTTGTATGAATCAGCGTTTGTGGCAGGAGCGTCCCAGTTTAGGTCGAGTTCGTATCTGTTTGTGCCTTCGGTGATTGTAAGGTTTTGAACAGGATCAACTGATTGAGGATCGATTGTAATTAAATCGTCATCGTAGGTTGCTGTTATATCGCCTGAAGTGTCAGATACAAAGCTTGTTGGATCAAAAGTAATAGTGGTTGACCCGTTTGCAATAGCGTCAAATGAAAGAGTGAAAAGATCACCTGAACCTGAAATGCCTGTTGGTGGAACAGTTAAGCGAGAGCCGGCAATAATAATTTTACCCTGAGTTCCATTTTCAAGGCCTTCTAAAAAGCTTGTTGAAATAGATCCGGCCTCATTTAAAAAATTATCTTCAGTTGCGCCTGTATAAGCCAAAATCGTAGGGTCATAAAGGATGTCAAATCCATAACTTAAAACATTACTGGCATTTGAAATTGAAACAGTTAAAGTGATTGCGTCGCCATCAACCGGATTCACAATCAAGTCTTCTATAATTATTTCAAGTCCTGCAGGAGCTCCACTGAAAACAGAATTTTGAGCATTAGGAGTCCCATCTACAATTGTGCTGTTTGCCCAATTTGCTGCGTCATCACCATCGGCAATAGGGTCCATTTTTTCCATTGTATATTTATTTGTATTATCTCCTGCAAACCATGCTCCGCCTGTACTATTTACTGTGTCAATAATTTGAGCAGTTTCATCTTTTAATACTAAAGAATCGCCGGTATTGCTTAAAGAAATCGGAATAATTGCATCCTCAATCAAATAGTGATCATTAGCCAAAATTGAACCACTGGCAATTGTATAAACGTCAGAACCATTGTCGTCGTCGATTGTCCATCCGGTTAAATCAATGTCGCTGCCGGTTGTATTGTAAAGTTCGATCCATTCATCAGTTATTGAGGTAGTTGAGCCCATCCATGCGATTTCATTTATAATTACAGATCCCGGAGAAGCCGCATTAGCTACAGGCAAAAGGTGCCCAGGGAAGTTATAAAAAAGAACAGAGAAAAGCAAAAGCCCAATTAAGAGTTTTTTCATTTTATAGGGTTATAAATTTAAAGCTTTTGCACAAAAGTGCCCAAATCATAACAAGCAAAGATTAAGAAAGTTTAAAAAAAACATTAAAAATTGATGTACGATTTTGTTTGTTTATAAAGGAAATCCGTATATAATAATCACGCAAAGTAAAAAACGACACGATGGCAACGTCCTAAATAGTCCAACTATTCTTCTTCTATTTTCCAAATAAAGCCTATTCCTTTATGTGGGAATAAAGTTCTTTCAACAAATTTAACTACTTTTACAGGGAATTGATTAAGTGCTTGATTTGCTAAAAATATTTGAATTTTTTTATCATCATCTACATCTCCTGTAATAATTCCTTTGAATTCATCGCAAAGTGCCAATATATTAACAACGAACATCATTTTGTCGCTTAAGTCCTCGGCAGTGCAAATGCTTTCAATTTCACCATTTGATAAATTTTGCATAAACATCATTAAATTCTTTGCTGCTCTTGGATTTTCTACATCATCAAGTTGTTCAGGGTACCCTTGTCCATTTTTCCGTTGATGGTGCAGCATTGAAACCATTAATATATCGTTAAATTCCTGAACTCCAAGCATGCCACGTAAAATTTCAATTCCTACTTCAATATGTTGTTCCAGTTTTATTCTTTCAAATGGCAACAATTTTGTTGATTTATTTAAAAAATGACTATCAATACCTGCCATTCCAATATCACAAAGCATTGTTACATAAAGTGCGTAATTTGTGTCTATTGCATGATGATGTTCAAGTTCATGAGCATCTAATAACTTTTTTAAATAATTTTGCCGTATATGTTCGTTTTCTTCTACAAGATCTTCAGGTAGCAAGTTTTGTGTAATTTTATATGCATTATATAGGATTTGTTTTTTTATTGGGTCTTTGAATTTTTCATTTTTAATTGTCCCAAGTTTTTGTCTTAAATCATTAATTTTATATAACCTAAAAATATGACTGACAAATTCAGGTAATAACTCAAGTATTGCATTAGGAATAGGAAGTTCACTTTGAATACCTAGAACTAAATTGTCACTTTCCGATACTTTGATGAATGTTTTAAACATGCCACCTTTTGCAATATCATTTTGAAAAAAAGTTCCACTTGAAATATCACTGTCATCCGTTAATACCCCAACTGAAGTAATATTTGGTATAAATTGTTTGGCTGCTTTTTCAAATTCAACAAGAAGAGCTTTTTTATAACCCTTTATTTTTGTCAAATTTTCAGAACGGAGTATATTGCAAAATGCTTTATTCCACTCTTCTTTTCTGGACTTTTTTGCTTCTACATCAATGGAAGGAAGCACTGCCTCATTTTCATTTGTAGTCTCAGATATCTTAATAAATTCTAATTTTGTGTGAGCTCTTCTTATTTCGTTATGCATAATTTCAGATCCGCCTCCAAGATCCTGCAAAATATTAAATGCTTTGCAAAGATAATCTCTGGCTTTATCAAAACATACAAATGGTTCGTCTTCTATATCAATATCTTCCTTTTGCGATAATGCATCTTTCATTAATTCAATTTTTTCAATATAAACCCATCCAAGAATTATATAAATTTCAACTATTTGTCTAAAATATGTGCCTTTTGGTGTTTCAGTATATTTTAATATTAATTCTTCAAT
>JAUVDZ010000040.1 GCA_030595015.1 Candidatus Peregrinibacteria bacterium
TGATGCTTCAATAATGTAAGCTTCAAGCCCACAACGTGTATAAACATTAAAATATGCTTCAATTACTTTTTTATAGTATTCGTCGAGATCCTCTTCGTTTGTGTGAAAACTGTACATATCCTTCATTCCGAATTCACGACCACGTAAAAGACCTGACTTAGCCCTTGGTTCATTTCTGAATTTAGTTTGAAGCTGATATATACAAAGCGGTAGATCTTTATATGATTGAATTTGTTTTTTTGCTAGGGGAGTAACTGTTTCTTCATGACTAGGACCAAGAACGAAATCTTTCTCGCCTGCTTTTGTTCTGTATAAAACATCACCCCATGTTTTATTTCTGCCAGTAGTTTTCCACAATTCAATTGGATGAAGTGCAGGCATTAATACCTCTTGAGCACCTATAGCATCCATTTCTTCACGAATTATTGCATTAATTTTATGCATTGATCGCATTCCCAGCGGGAGATAATTGTAAATCCCAGCAGCAAGTTTATCAATAAATCCAGCTTTAGTTAAAAGTTCAGCATTTGTACTGTTTGCATCATGAGGAGATTCATGTTTTGTACGTCCAAAAAATTTAGAATATTTCATCTTTTATAATTAAATTAAGGTCTAGAAGTAGGTAAAGGTTTGTCGCTTGTTTCCTTATGTTTTCTGTCTTCAGCTTTTTTAACTAATTTCTGCCACCACTCTTTATTATTTTCGTACCACTCAAAAGTTTTGGCAATTCCTTCTTCAAAAGTAACTGAAGGTTCCCAGCCAATTTCTTTTTTCATTTTAGATGCATCAATTGCATATCTTCGATCATGAGCAGCGCGATCATCAACATACATAATCATATTTTCATCCTTTCCTAAAAATTTAAGGATTCGTTGTGTAATTTCTAAATTAGATTTCTCAAAATTTCCACCAATATTATAAACTTCACCTGGTTTTCCTTTTTCTAAAATCATATCAATAGCCCGACAGTGATCTAAAACATATAACCAATCTCTTACATTTTTGCCATCACCATAAACAGGCAATTTTTGGTCTTCTGAAGCCAATCTGAAGAAGTAGGGGATTAGCTTTTCAGGGAATTGATAAGGTCCGTAATTATTTGAACATCGGCTTATTGTAACCGGCATTTTAAATGTTTCGTAATAAGATCTAACCAAAAGATCAGCAGCAGCTTTTGAAGCAGCATAAGGACAATTTGGTTGGATTGGAGTAGATTCAGTAAATTTATTGTCGTTATCTAAACCAAGATCACCATAAACTTCATCAGTTGAAACCTGGTGATATCTTGCAACTTTATGTTTTTTGCATGCATCTAATAGAGTTTGAGTTCCAACTATATTAGTCATCGTAAATATATCCGGATTTTCAATACTTCTATCAACATGAGTTTCAGCAGCAAAATTTATAACTGTGTCGAATTTTTCTCTTTCAAATAGTTTATTTACCATTGGGACATCAGCGATATCGCCCAGCATAAGCCAAAATCTCGGGTTGTTTTCAAGGGCCTTTAAATTATCAGGATTTCCGGCATATGTTAAACGATCTAAAACGATCACCATATCATCCGGATGTTTTTCCAGATAATAATGTGTGAAATTCGAACCTATAAATCCGGCTCCACCGGTAACTAATACTTTTTTCATTAATTTGTTTCTTTTATAAATTGATCAAAGTCGCGAATATAATCCTCTGGGTCATAATTAGTTGACGACACAGCAAGTAGAATACCATTTTCTGAAAAATCTGTGAACTCATGCCATATCATATTATCTACATAAATTCCCTGATCCGGCCCTTTTAACTTGTGTTCATGCCATTCTTTGCCATCGTGGACTCTTGCAGTAAATTCACCCTGAGCACAAATAAAGAGCTCTTTTTCAATTCTATGAGCATGTCCGCCGCGAGTTTCCTTGTTATTGAAAGCGTAATAAACACGTTTTGGCTCCCAATCTATATGTTCTTTAAGTTCAAGAGGAACCAGTTCGCCTCGTTCGTCTTTGTAATTTTTTAATTGTATGAGTTTTATCCTCTCCATTTATATAAATTTATGGATGTGCCTTCGAATGATGAGCCCTCTATTCATCATGAGGAGGCCACATTCATGAATTATTCAAGGGTTCGAATTGTTTTTTCTAATTTATAAACTTCTAATACATCACCTTCCTGAATATCGTAATTTCCTTTTAATTTAATTCCGCATTCATTTCCATCTTTTACTTCTTCAACCGTTTCTTTAACTTTCTTTAATGATTCAATTTCAACTTCTTTAATTAATTCTTCACCTCTCATTATTCTTGCCTTAGCCTTTTTCTGAACTTTTCCGTTCGTAACTTTACATCCAATTACCATTTCTTTTTTACTGGTATAGAAGATTTGTCTTACCTCAGCTTTACCAAGTTTAACTTCAATAATTTCCGGTTCGATAAGACCTGCTAAAAGTTTGGTCATGTCTTCGATTAATTTATAGATGATTGTGTATTTAAGGATATCAACGGTTTCTCTTTCAGCAGTTTTTTCAACTTGAGAAGGCACATCAACATGGAATCCTAACACTATCCCTGCGCTTGCTGAAGCCATAATCACATCACCTTCTGTAACGTTTCCTACACCTGAGTGAATTACTTTAATTGCAACTTCTTCATCTTTAATTTTATCTAATGCCTGAAGGATTGCTTCAAGCGAACCTTTTGTATCTGCTTTAATTACTAATTTTAATGTTTTAAGTTTTCCACTTACGATCATTGAGATAATATCTTTTGAAGCCATTCCAGCTAATTCTTCGCTTTTCTTAAGGAGTGCGATTTTTTGAGCCTGAGTTCGTGCTGTTTTTTCATCTTTTACAACCTGCAAGAGATCTCCACTTAAAGGAGTTTCAGAAAGACCTGCAATTAAAACAGGCTTAGAAGGTTCAGCTGTCTTCATATTCTTTCCATTATGATCTTTCATAACTTTGATTCGTCCATTAGTTGAACCAATTACAACATTATCCATAATTTTTAAAGTTCCTGTATTTATAAGAACTGTAGCTACTGGTCCTAAGTTTTTATCTAAATGTGATTCAATTACTGTTCCAACAGCTGCTCTACTAGGATTTGCTTTAAGATCTTCCATTTCAGCAACAATCAGGATCATATCTAATAAATTATCCATTCCTTCGCCGGTAATAGCTGAAACCGGAGCCATAATTGTTTTACCACCCCAATCTTCAGGCTGAAGATCATGTTCTGCAAGTTCACCTTTCACTCTATCTGGCTGTGCAGCTTCTTTATCGATTTTATTTATTGCAACAATTATTGGGATACCTGCATCTCTGGCATGATTTATTGCTTCAACAGTTTGAGGTTTCACACCTTCATCAGCTGCAACAACTAAAATTGCAATATCTGTAGCTTTTGCTCCTCTTGCACGCATTGCTGTAAAAGCTTCATGACCTGGAGTATCCAAAAAAGTAATTTTTTTGCCATTTTTTTCAACCTGATATGCTCCAATATGCTGAGTAATTCCTCCTGATTCTGAGTCAACTACATTTGCATTTCGAATATAATCCAGGATTTTTGTTTTTCCATGATCTACATGCCCCATAATACTAATAACCGGTGGCCTTGTTTGTAAATCAGATGATTCGTCTTCTTTAAGTAATTCCTTCAAATTCCCTGACATTAAGTCTTCAATTGAAGCTTCGTCACGAATTTTTTTCAATTTTAAACCCAGATCAGATGCGATAATTGAAGCAGTATCAAAGTCAATTTGTTGATTGATGTTTGCTAAAATACCATTTTTCATTAGTTCGCCTATGATCTTGGCAGCATTAAGGCCTGTTTTTTCAGCAAATTCTTTAACTGATATAACAGCAGGAATATCGATTGTTGTTCCTTTTTCTATAACTACTTTTTTCTCTTCTTCTTTGTTTTTATCTTTCTTTTCCTTCTTCCCTGCAGTTTTCTTTCTTTGTTTCTTTATGATTTCTCTATCTGCCTCTTTATCATAAATTTCTGCATAAACGTTTGCAGCTCCTTCAATTGCAACTTCTTCATCTTCACTAAGTTCAGAAAGGATTAATTCAGCAATATCATCTTCAAGAGTTCTTGCCTGTGGTTTAACACCAAATCCAAGATCATCCAGTTTATTTTTTAACTCTTTGGTTGAAAGATTTAACTTATCTGCAACATCTTTAATTTTTTGAGACATAAGGAAAAAGCTTTTAATATAGCTAAAATGCGTGGTTTAATTTACATGCTAAATTGCGAAAAGTAAAGGTTATTTCAGCAGTTTTTCTTGTTGTGTCGGAGCTGATATCGATTCTACCTGTGTCAGTTTATCTGAGAATCGCGATAAGCGCTTTTCAGAGTTCTCATAACTTCCTCTGGCATGTCCTAAATGTTTGCCTACAAGGTCGAAATCATCTCCGAATTTTGCAAAATCACCTCTTAGCCTTGATAGAGATCTTAGGATTTCACCAGCTTTCTTTTCAATTTGGAATCCTTTTAGGCCTATAAGAATTGTCTGCAAGTAAACATAAAAGGTGTTTGGAGAAACAGGAATAACTTTTTTAGCGAAGGCATAACTGCTTAAATCAGCAGCATCCTCTTGATTTTTAATAATCATTTCATAGTAAACATTCTCTGCAGGCACATACATAAGCGCAAAATCGAATGTTCCTTCATCCGGCAAAATATATTTAGTTGAAATCTCGTCAATTCTCTTTTTTACATCTTTGATAAACATTTTTTTGTGCTCAACTTTCTCCTTTTCTTCATCCGCTTCATACATTTTTCTAAAATTTTCTAAAGGGAATTTTGAATCAACCGGGATTAAGTGGTTATCGCGTACGTGAATTACTGCATCAACTGTATCCCCATTTTTGAAAGAATACTGCATTGAATAGTTTTCTTTTGGAAAAATTTGAGCGAGTAAATCCTGTAGGAACAATTCTCCTAATCCACCTCTTAATTTAGGTGATTTTAATAGCTCCTGAAGCGATGAAATGTCCTTTCCTACATCATAAATACGTTTATTGCCTTCTTCTATTTTGGCTAGCCTTGCAGTAACTGTATTAACAGCAGTTGCTGCATTATCTAAACGTTTTCCAACAGAACTATGCTGACGTTCTAAAGAGACATTATTTTCCTTTAATCGTGAATTAACCTGCTTAGTTACATCACCAAGCTGTTCAACAACCAGTTTTGTAACGTTACTTAGGTTAGTTTGCATGTTTTGACTCATATCATCGAGTCGTTGATGCATGCTGGTATCTTCACCCTTATTTTGAGATTGTTTTTGAAAATAAATGAATTGAGCTACAACTGCTCCTGCTAGTACGAATATGATTAATCCTGTAAGTAAGTCCATATTTAAAGGTTATGTGGATATTTAGAATACCTAAAAAAAGTCTAAAAAAGTAGTTGACTTTTGTTTTAGAACATGTTATTATATATACGTAAAAAGAAAAACAAAGAAAGAAGACCCTTAATAAATCGGAATTTGATATCCATCACAGGGAGTGATGGAGCCTTAAAGTTTGAAACCTATTGTCCTTTTTAAGAACAATGGACTTTGACATTTTGAGACTCCTTTTCTCCCTGAAGATGCGAATCGCTTATTTCTTCATTTAGATTACTTCGGTAATTTGGATGATTTGTATCTCTCCTGATATTCTTCGGAATATTGGATTGAAATCTATTGATACCTTATTGCCTTATCTTTCGGGAAATTGCATTTTGGTACCAATTGGGTTTCTGGTGACTTCGGTCACATGAGGTGCTTTTATAAGCCCTTCAACTCTTTGGGGAGTTATAAAAACATTACTTATTAAACCAGGTAGTGTTTTTTTAATTGCTCAAAAGGGGGCAACTAAAGTTTCCCCCTTTTGGGAACCCCCTTCGGTAGGTTATTTTTCAAAACTTTGTTCGCTAAGTTCCGCTGATTTTTTAGTTCGGGGCCCACAAGACCCAAACAAAAATCCGCTTCACGCGCTCACAGAAGATTTTGAAAAATGTTGTTGATATTTATATTTACTGTTTAAACTGCAATATATTGATTGTGAATTCGAGATACAAGAAATTCCTTTTCTTCAATGTCAGGCATTATTTGTTTAGCTTTTTTTAGGACTTCGACACTATTCTTACCAATAGCAATAATATTCCCATTTAAAGAAATTGCTACATTTCCAGAATGAGTTTTTCTAAAAGCTGCAGATATTTTAGGAACTTGAGGCATATAAAGAAAATTAACTGGATATATATTATAATTTATTAAAATTAATATTTCAACATCATTGTCAGGTAGCGTGATGAGTGTGCTGGTGCAAATCGGACTAGTAAGTACGCAAAGCGTTGATATTAATTAGCGCTTTGCTTTTTTGTATCTTAGATAAATTTGATAGTTATAGTGTGTGTGGGTGAAAAACATAGTCCTATTTTTGTATTTCTTCTTCGTTCATCGTATAATGTTTATTAGTATACAAATTAATATGTAAGAATCATCAATGCAATCGTCATCTCCATCCCCATTTATACACGCAAAACCGAAACCATTTTATAAAAAATGGTGGTTTACTGCTCTCTATATAATCGTAATCCTGAGTATTGTAGGTTCTGCTCTAGGTCAACCTGGAGATATGAAGATACAAAAAGAAAATTCACCAACAGAAGAAGATTTGTTCGAAGGTATATTTAAGGAAGAGGATTCAGATATTACTATTAATAACTTTTCTCCTTTTACTTCAAAAAAATTCGGATTCTCAGTTCTATATCCTGAAACACCAAATGAAAGTATCATAGACTTACCAGAACTAACAACTCATGGTTTTCAAGTAACTAAAGCTCATAGTGAAACAGAACCAATTCAATATAATGTTTTTTACACAATAAACGAAAATGGCAAAATATTAGATGATGATTCTATTTCAGTTGTGCTAAACAATCAGGCTTCAATGAAAGCATCTCAGTATGATGGCAATGTAATTGAAGATAGAGACATTGTTTTTCAAGGATTTAACGCAAGAGAGTACACCTTTACTAGTAAGATGTATGGTTTAGATTTTATCCATAAAGGTATAGTTTTTGTTGTAGATGGAGACACTATAGAATTAACTGTATTATATCCAGATAGCGTGAAAGAAGATTCTGTGAAATATGAAGATTGGAAAAAATCTTTCCAACTAAAAGCAATTGAAAGTGAATTGGCTAAACAAGATTGGTCAAATAAAATAGTAAAATTCACCCCACCTAACGGTTGGATACAGTCAACGATTAAGGCCGGATCTAGGGTTGTAGGTTTTGCTAATGATATAGGTTATTCATTAGAGCTATATGAAGTTAAAGTTGGTAATCAGCAACCAACATGTAGAGAAATAAAAAATGAATTTGGTGAAGAAAATGTTGATAGTCAAGGTTACATGTATAGGATTTTTAATCTTAAAGAATATACTGTTGATTTTAAGACTATAACAAAATGTATTGAAAATAGTAAAAAAACATATATTTTAATAGGAAAATCACTCGAAGCTACATTCTTTCGTTTTGAAATTATCTTTAAAAAGGTCTTTGATACCTTTATGTTTGAATAAAAAACAAATGATAAGTTAATATTACTTCTTTTTAGTTTTTCTTGGTTTTTGTACTATTACAGCAACTAAGATAGCAATAATTGCCCCAATTCCTGTATAAAAGTAAATTGAATCAATTTGTATCGCCTGATCTTGCTCAATTTCTTCATTTTGCTGATCTAGCCACCTTTCATATTTTTCAGTTTGTTCTTTCGTTTTAGATCCACTAACATATTGATAATTTTTCTCAAATTTGAAAAAATCGGTTATAACTTGATATTTAGGTAAATCTTTATCAAATTCACCTACATCAGAATAGAAGAATAGATGGACAATAGTATCACGACCAAAATATATAACACCCAATGATTTCATTTCCCCAATAGGTGTATCACTTTCCGTGACCATGTATAATCTGTATTTTTCATTATCTAACATAGTTCCACCCAAAGAAATGTCCGAAATTAATTCAGGGACATCTTCTACCGCATCTTCCATCACTTCTAAAGCTATATCTTCATCCTGCAATACTGAAGCCATTTCTTCATAAGTTACGTCACCTCTATCAAATTCTTGTACTAAGATATAAGGAAATTCGAAATAATCTTTTTCTATTAAATGAAATCCAGCGACATACTCTGGTATTTCAATTTCATATTCACTTTGCATTAATTCTCGATATTCTATTATTACTTTTTCAGGTATTTCTTCCCATCCGTTTGGTAAAAGAAAGGAATAATGTCCTCCTATATTTTCATATTTGAGGCTCTTAGCATAAGTATAACTAAATAAAGCTGAAATAAGTATTAACGAAATAAAAAGCAATGTAATAAATTTTTTCATTAATTTTGGATTAAAAAGGTTGCAGTTCAATTTTACATTTATGTCGAATATAGTCAAAATAAATTATTTGTGAAGTTTCGCCTAATATGTGTATGAGCACATGCGACGAAGTGCGTACGGTGCGAATCGGACTAGCAAGTACGCAGAGCGTTACTATTTAATTAGTGTTTTGCTTTTTTATCTTTTAATTCTTCAAGATTTCTACCCATTCCTTTTAATAATCTTGCTGTATCAACGCCATTTATGAAACACATATATACTTTTTGTAGATGTGTATGCGAAAGAATGTGGTCCCTTAATGACTCTTCAATCTCTGGGTCGATTTTGTTGACATGCTGAACTATGAATAATTGCGCAGTTGTATTTTTTGCTAATTTTAAGAGCTGATTCCCCTGTGAGCCGCAATCTTTTATTCTTAATGGTCTTGGTATAGACCTACCTTTAAGCATTACAACGGTATTAAACCTCTTTCCGTTAATTT
>JAUVDZ010000131.1 GCA_030595015.1 Candidatus Peregrinibacteria bacterium
GATAGTTTGGCATAATTATCGAGAGATAGTTTTTATTCAATGCCAAACTATCTTTTGATTCTGTATTTTGCAATTATTCTTTTAAGAAATCTTAGGATTTCCGCTTTTCGCAAAATCACATTATGTTTTATATCATCTACCGAAATTTGCGTTTGTGGTTGTGGTCATTTTGTATGTGCGCACTTTTTGCGCGGTTGCTGCGGTCGTGATTTTATGAAAATTGAAATTTAAATTGCCTAAATTTTTGATCGATTGTTGAATCGGATTGATGCGCAAGCTCGTGATGGTCTTTACAAAGAGACTGTAAATCATCGTGTGATCGAAATTTCGCCCATGGCTTTTTATGATGGATTTCAGTTGCCGGCCTATTGCAGCCATCGATTGAACATTGGCCTTCTAATTCGCGGCGTTTTGCAGTTGCGAGATGCCGTTTTTTCGGATTTGATGGTTTGGGATTTTTTTGAGGCCGCGGTGTCGGAATGTCCACTAGTTTCGCGAAAACTTCGTTCCATGTTGCACCTTTCCTCATCTTATTTTTTATGATTTTTAATTTTAGGATAATTTTTGGATCAAGTTTTGCTTGAAAATGCTCAAACTCCTTTTCAAAAATAAGTTTTTCTGGTGTAGTAGGGATACTGGGCCCGGGCCCAGATTCCTTAATATATAATTCAAGCGCAGGTTTAGTCATTTTTTGGACTTTTTCAACCCATTCATTTTCTGTGTTTTTTGTAGCAATTCCAGCAACTCTTCGAACTTTGCTTAATCCGACTTCTCCAATTAACCCCCTTAATTTCGGCATATTCTTCAATCTTTCATCAACACGAATCACGTCATCAACCATGGCATGACTAACTCCACATAATTTTGCAGCATATTCATAGATCGAGCCACAGCCATATTCCTTATACATATGTCTGCGAAAAACTTCAGGCAAGGCTGCTATAAATTTTTTGCGGCCATCTAAACTTTGAGCACCTGAACTTTTGCACCACCCGTGAAGTTCAGGATTTTTCATGATTTCAAATTCCATATTTCTATTGGTTAAGGACCTTAAATTATACCAGAATCCACAGCAAAAAACCATTGACTATTGGCTGACACATGCCAGAATCTGCATATTTCGACACGGTCTTGAAAATAGTCAATTAAAAACCACTTTTCATCAAATCGCATGTTCGACAAAATCGCACGCCATCCCAACTAACCTAATAATGATATCTCTTCCCCTCTAAAATCGTGAACCCTCTATAAATTTGCTCTAATAAAAAAACCCTTACCATCTGATGAGTAAATGTCATTTTTGATAACGACAGCTTTGAATCGCATGCATCGATAGTCGGCAATGTTAGTCCAAATGGACCTCCTATAATAAAAGTTACTTTGCCTCCATCGAATTGTCGGCGTTTAATAAAGTCAGCGAAATCTTCTGAACTTCCCTGATCTCCGCGGACATCTAAAGCTACTTTGTGTGAACCGTTTTCGCAACGTCGCAAAATCGCAGCTTCATCATCAACCGTGTCAATTTGAAGTTTTGCATATCGAGAAAGCCGTTTTTCGAATTCGGCCTCAATTTTCCCAAACATTTTATCTTTTGTCTTCCCGACCTGAATTATTTGTATATGGAGCATGATGTGAATTTAATGTAATATGCTTAAGCTTAGTTTAACTTAAATCAATGCAATATAAAAAGGGAGAAGTAATTGAAGTTGAAATTCAAAAGATTGCTTTTGGTGGATCCGGCATTGGCCACTATGATAACCGGGTTGTTTTTGTTGCTAATACAGTGCCTGGAGATATTGTTAAAGCCAGTTTAACTCGGATTAAGCCAAAGTTTTTTGAAGCTAAATTAAGTTCTTTTATTAAAAAATCTGAAACGCGCATAGAACCAAGATGTCCTCATTTTGATGAATGCGGAGGATGTTCTCTTCAATATCTTGCATATGAAGATCAGTTAAAAATTAAAGAAGCTCAGGTTGTTGAGGCTTTAGAGCATATTGGGGAATTTAAAAATCCACCGGTTAAAGAAATAATTGGGAATAAAAGCCCCTGGTTTTATAGAAATAAGATGGAATTTAGCTTTAGTTATGGTCAAACTGATGAAGTTTTACTAGGACTTCATCCAAAAGGATACAGGTATGAAGTTTTTGATCTTAAGGAATGTTATCTGCAAACAGAAAAAACCGCAGAAATCGTGGAAAAAGTTCAAAATTTTGTACAAAAACACAATCTTAAACCATTTAATTATAAAAAAGGTGAAGGACTATTGCGTTCATTGATTGTGAGATTCGGAAAAAATACAAAAGAGCGCATGATTAACCTGGTTATTTCACATGAAGATTTTGAGCACAAAGCTGAATTCAAAGAATTGCTAAAGGATTTTGCGACATCAATCTATATAACAAGAATAATTCAAAATAAAGGTAGACGAACAGAAGCAGTTGAAGAGCTTATTTACGGCAAAAAAGTCTTATTAGAAAAAATGTGCGATTTGAGATTTGAAATTTTGCCGCAAGCATTTTTTCAACCAAACACTTTGCAGGCTGAGACGCTTTACCGCACTGTAGCTGAGCTTGGCGAAATAACAAAAACTGACACTGTTTTTGATTTATTTTGTGGAACAGGAACAATTAGTCTATTTTTAGCAGATAAAGCAAAACAAGTTTATGGCGCTGACACAAACGAATCAGCAATTCACAATGCAATTGAAAATGCGCGACTAAATAAAATCACAAATGTAAAATTTCATGCTGGCGATGCTTACAAAGCAGTTAAAGAATGGGATATTAAGCCGGATGTGACTATTGTTGATCCTCCGCGATCAGGTTTAAGTAAAAAACTTTGTGAAAAATTAGCAAAACTAAAAACTCCAAAAATTATTTATGTTAGCTGTAATCCAACTACTCAGGCACGAGATCTTCAAATCCTAAAAAAACACGGATATAAACTTGTAACTATGCAACCTATAGATATGGCTCC
>JAUVDZ010000124.1 GCA_030595015.1 Candidatus Peregrinibacteria bacterium
GACTGATTCTTCAACCGGTTCTTGCATTAAAGCTTCTACCCTTTCACGCAAATCAACAATACATCGCAAAACACTACCTAGCATTAATGGTGAATGATCCATTCTTTTAGTAATTGTTTTATTTCTTTCTACTTCAAGTACTCTCTTTCTAAAACTATTACTTAGTGGATCAATTGCTTTTAAAAAAACCTTATTGATCTCTGTTCTATCGGGTCTTTCAAAATCCAACGAATCCTTAACTTTTTTTGAAACAGCATCATTCATTAATTTTCCTACTATATCAATATGTTCATTTATAATACCAATAATTTCTACTGCTAAAATATATTGTTTTTCTGGATCTGCATCCTGAACAAACCTTAGCGCTTGTTCGCCATATCTTTCGCTTAATTCAAAAAGCCCATCTTCTACCCATTGATAATTTACACTTCGTTCGTCTCCCATAATTTTTATATTAAAAATAGGGAGGAATTATGCCTCCCTATTCATAAAAAGTCAACTAAAATCAATTTAACTCTCCAACATCTCATAAGTAATTCGCGCACTAGCCATTGCTCCTAAATAATCATCTAATTCTTCAGCTTGATACTTCTTGATTCTAGTAATTAACTCAGCAACCTGGCCTCTTGTAAGTTCATCATCAAATTTATCAACATCTAAAGGAATAAAGTTGTTTTCTGAAGCCAAAACTACTAAGTTTTTAAACCAAGGAGTTGCTTCTTCATAATCATAACCTGTTCCAATCATAACTATCTTCAAAGCTTCAACAAAATTGATGTTATTTGCAGGTTTAAAGCTTCCATCGCCATATCCTTCAACAATTCCCTCTCCGATTCCAAATGAAACATATTTATAATACCAGGCATCAGAATACACATCAGTAGCTCCGCCAGATGTTACAACAAAATCTCCATAAGTTTCAGCAAAAGCCGATTCAACAACAATTTTTAATAATTCAGCACGATTAATAGTTTGATCAGGTTTGTAAGATCCATCCTCATAACCTTCAACAATTCCATTATTATAAACATACCAAATCGCATCTTCATATTTATGACCAGCAATATCACGCATTGCTACGTATTCAACTGGTTCTGGTTCAACGTATGGTTCTGGCTCTGGTTCAGGCTCAGGTGTTGAAGGATTGAAAACTTTATCTGTTGGTTTAAGGAAAGTCTCCCAAATCCAGCCTTCAGTTCCGTCAGCACGTCTAACTTTAAACCACCCATCAGTTTCTCCAAAAACCTGAACGATTTCACCACCATATAAAGTAGTAATAACAGTCGATTCCATCATACAAGAAACAGTTCTTAGGTGTACTCCAGTCGTAATTTCTGCATTAAAATTTCGAACCGTAAGAGGTTCTGCTTCACAAATATCAGTTGCAAAAGTTGTTGGCAAAAATACAGCCAAAACCGCAACTGAAGCAATTAGTGCGATGAGTTTTTTCATACTTGTTTTGTTAAGAGTATGTACATAATAAAAAACGTTTATCATAGTATAACATTACAAACGTATATTGCCATATCCCTATTCTATACTAAAAAAAATGGATTGTATCCGAGGGATGCGCCTTCTAGGCATCCCGAGTGGTGCAATCCATTTTTTTCTATTTTGCAAATTCCTCTGTTCTTGTCTCTCTAATCACATTTACCTTAACCTGACCAGGATATTGTAAATCATGTTCAATTTTTCGAGTAACATCATGAGACAATTTAACAGCCTTTAGATCATCAACATCTTCAGGATTAACAAAGATTCTAACTTCTGTACCTGCCTGAATAGCAAAAGCTTTATTCACTCCTTCAAACGCATTACAAACGTTTTCAATCTCTTCTAATCTTTTAATATAATTATCTAAATTATCTTTATTAGCACCTGGACGAGCATTCGCAATTGCGTTAGCTGTAGCAATAATCATTGCTTCTTTTGTTTCAGGAGCCGGATCACCATGATGAGCCTCGATACAATGAATTATTTTTTGATCTAATCCAAATTTCTTAGCAATATCACGTCCAATCATAGCATGATGGCCTTGAATTTCATGATCAACTGCTTTTCCGATATCGTGCAATAATCCCGCTTTTTTACACATATTTACATCTGCTCCAAGTTCACTGGCCAAGTTAGCTGCTAAATGAGCAACCTCCATTGAATGTTTTAATACATTCTGACCATAACTAACCCTGAATTTAAGTCTTCCTAATAATTTAATAAGATTCGGATGAAGTCCTGCCACACCTAACTCAAATGCAGCTTTTTCACCTAATTCTTTAATTAGTTTAGCTACTTCTTCTTTAACTTTTACATAAGTTTCTTCAATTCTAGCCGGATGAATTCGTCCATCTTCAATTAGTCGCTCTAGTGTAATCTTAGCCACATATCGACGTACAAGATCAAATCCTGAAATAACAATTGAACCAGGAGTATCATCAACAATCACATCAATACCAGTGATTTCTTCAAATGTATTAATATTTCTACCTTCACGACCGATAATTCTACCTTTCATATCATCTGAAGGCAGGCTTACTATTGTTGCAGTTGATTCAACAGTAGTTTCAGCTGCATATTTTTGAATTGCTTCTGCAATAACAAATTTAGCCTTGCTCTCAGCCTGTTCTTTAACTTCTTTTTCAGTCTTTTTAATTTGTTCAACTAATACTTCTTTAGTATCTTCCTCTACTTTTTTAAGAAGGATACCCTTTGCTTCGTCTTTCGACAATTGAGCAACTTTTTCAAGTTCGGCTTCCTGCATTTCCTGAATTTTTTGTACTTCTTCACGAAGACGTTTAACAGAAGTAACTTTGTTTTCAAGCTCTTCTTTAAGCTTATCTGCATCTTCAGATTTCTTATCAAGACCTTGTTCTTTCGAAACTAAACGTTCTTCAATTTTTTGTAATTGTTCACGTTTTCGTTTCTCTTCTTTTTTTGCTTCATCTAAAACTTTAAAAGCTTCATTTTTAGCATCATACAAAACTTCTTTTGATTTGTTTTGCGCATCTTTGATTAGATTTTGGCTTTTTTCAGATAAATCCTTGTTCTTTGTTTCAACAAGTTTTTTTCGATAGATGTACCCTACTCCAACTCCAGCACCCAATCCTACTAATGCCAATACAATTGTTAGTGTTTCCATAAAAAATAGTTAGTGTTATACACTGACCTAAGCAATACACGCTTTTAGAAACACAATTCGGGCGCTAAACTTTAATATATATTTATATGAGTTCGCTTGCGCTCACGCTTAGCTCGCGATAAGTTTTCGCTCGCTAGACCCTCGCACCACTCGGCTCCGCTAGTTTCCTTTATTCTAAGCGACAAATTACAACTACTTAAATCA
>JAUVDZ010000059.1 GCA_030595015.1 Candidatus Peregrinibacteria bacterium
AGAAGAAGTTTATAGAGGAAGAACCTTTACATCGCTTACACAATTACATAAAATCAATTTACAAAACTTGAAATATTTCAATGAAAAACGCCCTCAAAAAACCAAACATTTCATGACTCCTCTAAAATTTGGAATCCTAAAGTACCGCCTGCAAAAACAAAAACTTAACTACAGTGTCCTAAATGTCTGAAACTACTACAGCGCGCAATTACATCAACGTTATGTCTCCCCTTGCAAACAAAATCAAAAGCACACCAAGAGCCACCATTAAAATGCCTGTACATAAGCGCATCCATTTCTTATATTTGTCTTTCCATGTGCGGATATGCAAAGCTGTTGTTCCAAAATATGCAAGCAAAACAATCACAGCCAAAGGTAATACAAAAATTAAGTTATATATAAACAAATACCAGATCGTTAGCCAATCAAACTTGTCCGCCAAAATCGTCATTATTGCTAAATATGGGCCTCCTGTGCACGGCAATTCAACAGCACTAACTATAATTCCAAGTATTATCGCGCCCGGAATCGTTATGTTTTCCGCATGTTTTTTAACCCTTTCAATTTGGGATGCCGGAATCGTTAACGAAAAGCCTTTTCCATACCAAAAAAAGTCTTTAATTTCAACAAATCCCAAAAATATAACCAAAAATCCAACCATAATACCAACCATTTCTCCAATTTGAAGTTTATGTATCACTGTGAGCAAACCAAGACCGGCTACAAAATAAGTTACAAACACTGCCAGCACATATATTGCACCAACCAGCAACAGTTTTTTCTTATTTTCACTCAACATCAACAGGGTCGAAACCAACAAAACTAAAACTCCAATTGCACACGGATTTATCGAGTCCACAAGCGCTGTTACAATAACTGTTGTAAATTTTAAATCTGGCACCATGTTCAAAACTTGTTAAATGTTAATAACCGGTTCACAACCCACTTTTTTCGCTAAGAATTCGGGATCTTGATTCCCCTCTAAACGTTCACCATCAAGAAATTCCCATGTTGGTAATCCTCCAATTTTTTCTTCAACACAAATTTTGGCCTGTTCCTTGTTGGTTCTGGCATCACACTCTATATAATTAATTATGTCCCACACAGAGCCAAACCTCTTCTTTTGGGCAGTGCAATGTGAACACCAGACGGCTCCATACATTTTTGCACCACTATCCGTTAAACATTGTGCGATTTCCGCCAACCGAGGGTCTTCTTCTGTGGGAACACATGCGGTAAAAACAAAAACCACAACCAATAATAAAACTATTCTTTTTTTCATTAATAAAGTTAATTAACAAAATTCACACACCTTTGTCTCTTTTAATCCAGAGTTTATAATTCGATTAGCCCAGATCAACAAGCCAACAATTACTATTATAATAACTTGTTGTGCAAGACAAAAAGGACAATAAACCTGAATTTCAAAAGCTTCAATATATGTAAGATAAAGAGAAAACAAAAGTCCAAAATATGCTGCGTATCTAACTAGGTTTAAAACAAGATTAGGTCTTAAAAATTTCAAAACTTTATAAAAAGGAAACCTCCAAATAACCCCCAAAATCCCAACCAGTAAGCCAAAATAAAACAAAGAACCAAGAACCGCAACAGGCACCCCGAGCAACACAGAGTATTCAGATTGTGCAACGGTTACACAATCAAAAACAGCATTTATCGAACAAACCGAGTTATCACTTTGAGCAAAAAATTCATATGTTAACCAAATTGCCAAACCTAAATTTATAAAAACAAACACCGCGCAAGTATATAAAATTTTATTAACCCTTGGTCGAACAAGTTTTGAATCTGTCATTTTTTAATTGTTAATATTTTGTTCACAACTATTCCCTATTATAACATTTTTTCCACACCAAAAAAACCGCATCCTTCCTACTTTTAAATAAGTTTTTAAATCGCCTGTTCAAAACATATAAAGCCGCACACTTAAAACGTTTTCCGCCTATACTAAAAATATATTTCACCACAATTAGAACAAATTTAACAACCCCTTTCTACTCCTGTATTAATATATTTATATATTTCTTTCTTTTAGAATAGAAAAGAAGCATGTTCAAATGTCAAAAACTTTTTATTCATACCTATTGTGTTATATCTCCCCTCAAGTATAATATTGGTGCTTGTAAAAATTAATCCAAATTAGTATGAAATTATTCTGTGATCAGAAGGATTTATCATACGCTCTTAACATTGTTAATAAAGCGATAAGTCCAAACAATACACTTCCTGTTTTAAACAACATTTTATTAAAAGCAGAAAATAAAAAATTACATCTTTCTGCAACAAACTTAGAACTAGCTATTAGTTTATTTATTGATGCAGACGTAAGAAACGAAGGGTCTATAACAATTCCGGCTCGCCTTCTTACAAACTATGTTTCGCTTTTAAAAGACAGTAAAGTAGAAATAACAATTCAAGAAGGACTTTCTCTTTTATTGAAAACCCAGGAATCAGAAACTAAAATTAAAGGTATTAATTCAGATGAATTTCCTTTAATTCCAAAAATTGAAAATCAAAAAATAATTAAAATTTCAAGTGAGGATTTAGAAAAAGCGATCTCAAGAACAGTGTTTGCGGTTTCACAAAACCCTGCAAAACCAGTTTTGTCAGGAGTTAACTTTATTGCAGAAAAAGATTTATTAAAAGTTGTAGCAACAGATAGTTATCGCTTAGCAGAGCAGAAAATTAAACTTTCAGAAAGAGTTGATTTTGATGTTAAGGCTATTGTTCCGGCTCGAACAGTTCAGGAACTAGGTAAGATTTTAGCAAAAGAAGATAAAGATGTAATTGTGGAGTTTTCGGATAGTCAAATTTTGTTTAAAATCGGAGAAATAGAATTAACCTCAAGATTGATCGAAGGAGCATTTCCTGCTTATGAGAAAATTTTTCCAAAATCCAACAAGACAAAAATTGAAGTTGATACAAGCGATCTCATCAACACAGTTAAACGTGTTTCTCTTTTTGCAAAAGAAAACAACAATAATATTAAGCTTGCAGTAACTAACGATGGGAAAATGACAATTTCAACAGATGAAACAAAAGTGGGCGAAGAAACAGCAGAGCTTGAGGTTACTATGGAGGGTGAAAATAATAAAATTGCACTTAATTCACAATACCTACAAGATGTTTTGAATTATCTAGACATTGAAAGAGCACATATTGATCTAAACGACAAACTTTCACCAGCTGCAATTAAGCCTTGCAAAGAGGATGACTATGTATATATAATCATGCCACTTAAAGTATAAGTAGTTTGGCCCAAAACAAAGGCCATTTAAAAATATTTAAAAATTGGTTCCGAAAGAAATTAAAATCAGTGATCTTTTTGATACTGTCCAGAATGTTCGCGTGTTGGACCTTTTTCACAAACATAAAAACATTTCGTTATCAGGCGCAGGAAACGCCGCATCTAAAGCGTTTGCAGTGTTTGAGTTGTTGAAAAAATTTAAAGAATATAAAAAAATTATTTGGGTAGTCAATGATCCGTCGGCACAGGAAAACCTAGCCAAATCTTTAGGTGTTTGGAGCGACATCAAGGTCCACACATATGACGTAACAGACGAATATTCAAAAACTAATCTTATTGAAACATTAAGAACAATTTCGCTTTTACAAGAAGATTCGCGGAAAATAATAATCGCTCCTTATCAAACAATTCTTCAAAATATTCCTGCAAAAACTGACCTGAACGAAAAAAAACTAGAGTTTGCGGTTGGTCAGTCGATTACAAATATAGAGCTAATTGAAGCGCTTGTTGATAAGGGTTACGAGGTTGCACCAGGAGATTTTTTAGAAGAAGGAATGTATTTTCAACAAGGTGAAATACTAACAGTGTTCCCGGTTAATTCATTACATCCATTAAGGATCGAAATTGCCTTCGACAAAATAGAATCGATGGATTATTTTGAACAATTAAATGGAAAAGTAAGCCTTAATAAAACAAAAACAGCAGAAGTTTATCCTTTAAAAATAGATGAAGATACTGGAGATTTGACTGACTATTTTGATTCAAAAACTCTCTTAATAGAAGACGAAATAGACCTTTATGATGATTATTTTGACGCATGGAATGCAGTTTTAGACGAAGCCAAAATAAAATCTTCAACCTTGGTATACACAACCTTCAACGAAGATGTTGCAAATCACGAACACCTTCATTATTTGTCTGTTTTAAGCTACAGGGGGTCGTACGATTTAACTAGCGACTTTCGGGATAAACAAAAAAACAACTGGAAAATTGTAATGTTTACTAAAAAGAAAGACGAGGTAAAAGCAATGCTCGACGAAAGCAACATGCCTTACACCGAAGACCCAAAAGAACTTTCAGACCCACAAAAGAGCAGCCATTTTTTGTTTTTAATTAGCATAGATAAAGAGGCGATTTTTCCAAAATCATTCCAAAATCCTGAAATAAAATTAATATTTTTGACGGATAAAAACATTTTATCTTTAAAAGAAGAAGCAAAGAAATCATTTAATCAAAAAGTATACCAAGACTTCTTAACTGGCTTAAAGCCGGGCGATTACGTTGTTCATTCTGATCATGGAATTGCAAAGTTTCACGGACTTGAAAAGAAAACGGTCGATGAAATAACGCGCGAATATATAAAACTTGCATATGCAGAAAACGACAAACTTTTTGTGCCAATTGACCAGGCAGATAAAGTTAATAAATATATCGGGGGCGACGAAAATGAACCAAAATTAACCCGTCTCGGATCAGCCGAATGGTCAACAATTACATCGCGTGTTAGAAAAGAAACTGAAAAAATCGCAAAAGAACTTTTGGTTCTTTATGCAAAAAGACAAACTGCAAAAGGACATAATTTTACAAAAGACAACGACTTACAGGAAAAATTTGAAGCCACTTTTCCATACGAAGAAACGCCTGGTCAAATCAAGTCAATAAACGACGTTAAGCAAGACATGGAAGATCCTCAGCCAATGGATCGTCTGGTTTGTGGAGATGTTGGATTTGGGAAAACTGAGGTTGCGATGCGCGCGGCATTTAAGGCTGTGCAAAGCGGAAAACAAGTCGCCCTGGTTGCGCCAATCACCATTTTGGCTGATCAGCATTTTAGATCTTTTAAAAAACGAATGGATCAATTTAATATTCGAATCGATATGCTTAGTCGATTCAAAACTCCAAAACAACAAAAGGAAACAATTGAAAAAATGACGAAGGGTGAAGTTGATATCGTGATAGGAACCCACCGCCTTCTTCAACCGGATATTAAATTTAAAAACCTCGGACTTGTTATCGTGGACGAAGAGCAACGTTTTGGCGTTAAACAAAAGGAAAAATTAAAAGAGATAAAAAGCGAAGTTGATATCCTCACTTTAACTGCTACACCAATTCCAAGAACTTTAAATATTTGCCTTAACAAGCTTCGCGATATCACGACTATTACAACCGCTCCTCCTGGCCGACTACCCGTAATTACAGAAGTTCGACGCTTTAGTAATGGGCTTATAAGAGACGCTATACTTCGAGAAATAGAGAGAAACGGACAGGTTTATTTCTTACACAACCGGGTTCAGACTATTGATGGAATGGCCGACAAGCTTCGCAAATTGGTTCCTGAGGCACGGTTTGGTGTTGCGCATGGGAAACTAGGAGCAGGTGATCTTGAGGACCGCATAGTGGCATTTAAAGAGCACCAGTTTGATGTGCTTGTTAGTTCGACAATTATTGAAAATGGAATCGATTTAGCAAATGCAAACACTTTGATTGTTAATAATTCTGAACGATTCGGACTCGCACAGTTGTATCAGTTGCGAGGGCGTGTGGGTCGCGGAAAAATCCAGGCCTATGCATACTTTTTATACCAGGGGCAACGTCTTAAGCTCGACGCTAAAAAACGATTGCGCGCGATTGTTGAAGCTTCAGATTTAGGGTCAGGATTCCAGATTGCCATGAAAGATTTAGAGATAAGAGGAGCCGGCGATATTTTGGGAGCAAATCAACACGGAGTTATAAATGTGATTGGTGTGTCGCATTTTATTAGGATGTTAAACAAAGCAGTTGAAGATTTAAAAGCGGGTAGAGCTGAAGGAAAAGACGGCGAAGAGCTTGCGGAGGTTGCAATTGAGCTTCCGGTTTCAGCGTTCATCCCGGATTCTTATATTGTAAATTCAAAGGATAAAATCAATGCTTATCAAAAGATTTCAGGGGCTGATAATTTGAGTTACCTGAACGAACTTAACGATGAGATGGTTTTGGAATATGGAAAAATGCCTCGAGAGGTTCAGAACTTATTCCGGGTGCTCGAATTAAAAATTGAATCTAAAAAATCCGGATTAACAAACGTAAAAGCTGAAAATGTTCACATGGTACAAGGAAAACAAATCGTTCTTTCAATGTCTAAAAAAATCAAACCTGAAAACATTATGGCTTTACTTGATTACAATGCAAAGTGGATTATCAGTGGAACAAAGCTAAAAATCAGCATTGAAGACCTGGGCCTGCATTGGTTTGATGCATTAAAAATAAACGTTAAAAAACTTCAAAAAAGCGTGAAAGGATAATGCCTGATCTTTTTAAATAAAAAAGGAAGGGTTGACAAAACTACAACAATGGGTTAAGGTGAGATATCCTCCTTTTCTTTAAATTTACAATTATGGATAATCTTGAACCAATATTTACAAGGTATAACTCATCACATGAAAACTCAGATAAAAAAGATCTTGAATTGTTTGTAGACACATTAACGTTTGCTTTTGAAGGTTTTGTTGATGCGTGTTGTCCAGTAGAGAGGCCTGGGCCAGGGGAATATAGTATGAGCTCTGACATGATGATGTATGAATTAAAAAGAGCAGCCAAGGTAGTTCGAAGTTATTTACGAAGAAATCAGTGCACTAGTGAAATCGAAGAGGCCTATAGTAAAGCGCTGGCTAAAGCCAAAGAGGCTCGAGATCCAGAAAATAAACTTGAGTTAATAATAGAAAAATTTATACAAAATAATTTGTATGAAATTTTAATAGATGATTGTTTTAAAATACCAAAGCAGGATTCAGGTGTAGAAAGCCGCGATATAGATCAGTATTGGCGAGAAACTAGAAGGATTAATAGGTATTTAGATTCGGTTGAAGAAACTAGGGAGCATTATTTTCAGTGTCTTCCTAAAGAAGAACAAGAGGTTTATATTAGAAGGGTAGAAGTGCTGTTTGGTGTGGCTGTAGAGCAAATGGCAGACATTATAAGTGCCGGGGTTGATGAGGGGCAATGTAGAAATAAAATTCAAAATACATTACTT
>JAUVDZ010000139.1 GCA_030595015.1 Candidatus Peregrinibacteria bacterium
AATAAATTAAAGAAATTTGGTTTGATTAAACTTAACCCCAATAACATGAGTATTGGCTATAAAAAAAGGGCACGAGCATTAAATTTTTCATCTTTGGCTTTTTTCTTTTTTATTCTATTCCGAATTGATGATAAAATAAAAATACAAAAGTTAAAGAACTGAATGAATTTTCTATTACTAATAAGCAACATTTTTAAAAACTTAAAAATCATAAATGAGATTCCACGATAGTATCATTAATAAATTAAATGGGGCTTATGGATGCATGAAAAGTAAATTAAATCGCTATCTTCTTAGAAAGTTTCCAGCATACCGGGATACATTGTGTATGCAAATACATTAATGCTTTCGCATATATGAAAATAAGCTTCATTATTCAATTTAATCAGCCGGGCTATGGAGGTATGTACTTTTCCTCGACCTCAAAAATTAAGCAATTCATTAAGTATAATTCGGATTTTGAAGTTGGTGTATTTAATATAAGGGCAAAACCCCCTATTTACATACGTTGGTTAAAAAATATTCTTGCAAAAAGAAATTTTTACCCTCAAGATTCAATATTCAATGGATTGAATTGTAAAAATATCTATCATTCAATTAGTATTTTTGAATATATATCAATTAAACTATTCAGTTCATATGAATTGGATCTTTATAAAAAGTCTAAAGAAATATTATCCGATTTTGCAGATACGGATTTAATTGCAGCTCATTTTGGAAATGGACCTGGTGAAATAGCTATGTATTTATCAAAAATACTAAATAAGAAATTTACCGTTATGTTTCATGGTAGTGATATACATACGACACCATTCTTATCAGAAAAAAAGAAAGCATTGTATGAAAATATGCTAAGCAAATCTTCTTTAAATATTTTTGTTTCTAAAGGATTAATGTTAAAATCATTAGAAATAGTGGATGTAGAAAATAAGAACCATGTTTTGTACAACGGTGTCGATTTCAATTTATTCCAACGATTAGATATAAATACGATCAAAAGAAAGAAGAAAGAACTCAATTGTTCAGGAAAAGTTATTGGTTTTGTTGGAAATCTAATTGAAGTAAAAAATGTAATTACATTAGTTGAAATATTTAAAAATATAAAGCGCAATTATTTAAACAATGTTTCTTTTATCATCATAGGCGATGGTAACCAAAGATCACTCCTACAATCTCTATTTATTCAAGAAAACATCAAGGTAGACTTTCTGGAACAAATACCGAATGCAGAAATGCCTTTATACTTCAGTATTATGGATATTTTAGTATTACCAAGTTTAAATGAAGGTTTTGGAAGGGTAATTATTGAGGCTTTGACGTGTGGTGTTCAATGTGTTGGTAGCCGGGTTGGAGGAATTCCAGAATTGCTGCCTGAAGAGAACTGTTTTGATTTAAACGAAAATTTTGAACTTCTAATATCGAATAGGATTTGCAAGCTGATTTCCGAAAATCATTCTATTACTTTTGAAAAAAATCTTTTCGATTTTAAAACAATTGCTATTAGACAGGGAAATCTTTATAGGTCTTTGTTTAAAAAAGAAGAATTGAATTTACATAAAAGTTAGAAAAACAAACCTATTGAATTTATTTAATAATCTTGAATAGAAAAAGAATTCTTCTGATATCCAATGGTTTTTATCCTGAAATCTCCCCCCGTAGTTTCAGGTCCACCGAATTAGCTCTGGAATTTGCAAGACAGGGCCATGAAGTTGTGGTATATTCTAAATACAGAGATTACGATTATTCTGAATTCCTGGAAGAAAATAAGTTCAAATTCCACATGTGGAGCAAGCCTCGTTTTCCTGCTGTCCATGAATTCAAAGTGAAAATAGATAAGTTGCTAACAAGAGTATTTACAAGGTTTTTTCTTTTGTTTTTTGAATATCCGGCCATTGAAGAAATGTTCAAGGTTATAAAAATATTAAAAAATGAAGATTACATTAATTGCCGGTGCCCGACCCAATTTTATAAAGATTGCACCTATCATTCATTCAATTGAAAGGTATAAGGCACATGGAAAAAGTATAAAGTTCAGACTGGTGCACACAGGACAGCATTACGACCAAATAATGAGCGATACTTTTTTCAAAGAGCTAAACATCCCTGAGCCGGATACAAACTTATGTTGTGGAGGAGGAACACAGGCGGAGCAAACAGCAGCTATCATGGTGGCATTTGAAAAGGAGCTGATCGCTAATCCTGCAGACTTAGTGATGGTCGTTGGCGATGTTAACAGTACCATGGCCTGCAGCATCGTGGCCAAAAAATTGCTTACAAAAGTGGCACACGTAGAAGCCGGTATACGATCATATGATCTTACGATGCCGGAAGAGATCAACCGTATGGTGACAGACTGCCTGGCAGACTACTTTTTCACTACAACAGAATGGGCCGGTAAAAATTTGCAGAAACTGGGCATCCCAAAGAAAAGAATATTCTTTGCAGGCAATGTGATGATAGACACATTACTTCACAACCGTCCCAGGTTTCACAAACCTGCCATCTGGGATAAACTTGGACTAAAGAAAGAAAATTATCTTGTCTTGACCTTGCACAGACCGGCCAATGTTGATGAAGATACAAAGTTCAAAGCCTTCCTGCAAGCCATAATCGAAGCTTCTAATGGACTCCCGGTAATCTTCCCGGTCCACCCCAGAGCTGCAAAAATGATAAAATCTCTCAATC
>JAUVDZ010000029.1 GCA_030595015.1 Candidatus Peregrinibacteria bacterium
AAGTAAAATGAAGAAGGGTGCGACATGGAACGAAGTTTTCGAGCAATTGGTAGCAAGTGCGATTCCGACACCGCGGTCTCAAAAAAATCCCAAACCATCAAATCCGAAAAAACGGCATCTTACAACTGCAAAACGCCGCGAACTAGAGGGTGAATGCTCGATCGATGGCTGCAAAAAGCCGGCAACCGAAATCCATCATAATAAACCCTGGGCAAAATTTCGCAGCCATGATGACTTGCAACCGCTATGCCAAGACCACCATGAACTCGCGCATCAATCCAATTCAACAATTGATAAAAAATTTAGGCAATATAAAATGCAATTTTCATGAAGCCGCGATCGCCGCGACTGCAGCAACTTGTAGAGCACCTCCATGATTTAATAAACCCACCCTTGACAACTGCACTCGAAGTTGTATAATAAGAACCTTTTTACGATTTTTTATTATGAATAAACAAGGAAGAAACTTGCAACATTGCGGTGAGATAAAAATCTCACGAAGCCTTGCTGATTGGTTTGAGGAAATTACCAATACAACGAGTTTCACAGAAATTACGGATCTTTTAGATAGACTTTTTAATAAAGGGTTAATTGACAGAAGTGATTCACAAAGTGTGTATATCTCCGATGAAGATGCTTATACACAAATTAATGAGCAATTGATTTCAACTGATACATCAGTAGATGATATCGCAGAGGTTTTGCATAAAAAAGAGCTTTATGATCTTTTATATAATTTGGTTGATATAGTAGTTAAAAGAAAATCATCTCGTGAACTTCTTTCAATGAAATTTTTCTTCAATTTAAAAATTGACGAGCTGGGCAAAAAAATCAGTGAGTTATATTTAGGTTTAATTCAAAGAGCACTTGATGATTTGGATAAAATCAAAACCACTACTGCGAAATTGAGAGCTCGAGTTGAAGATACGTTGCAATAGGAGTATCATCTGCGAATGTGAAATAATCTGCTCTGAATGTTTGAATATCTTACTCTTGGAATTTTCGGCCTCGCATTTGTATTTATTGTTATCGAACGATTCGATAAGTCGCTCGCAGCTCTTCTTGGTGCTTTGTTGATGGTGATTTTTCGGATTCTTACTCCTGAAGAGGCGATTCATGCGATTCATTTTGAAACGATTTTGCTTTTAATGGCAATGATGATTTTGGTGAACATTGCTTCAAAGAGTGGGATTTTTGAGTGGTTGAATGTTAAGATTGCTGCTTTTACTAAAGGAAATCCACTTGCGATATTTCTGCTGTTTTCGTTGCTGACTGCGGTTTTTTCTGCTTTTCTCGACAATGTTACAACTGTGATTTTGATTGTTCCTTTAACTATTGAGCTGGTTAGGGGAATGGGAAAAGATCCGAAGCCTTATATTTTTGCTGAGATAATATTTTCGAATATTGGTGGGGGATTAACGTTAATTGGTGATCCACCTAACATTATTATAGGTGGAGCAACTGGATTTAATTTTTTGGATTTCGTAGTGAATCTTTGGATTCCGATTCTTTTTGTTTCGATTTTGACAATGATTGTGTTTTTGTTGAAAAATTGGCGCACAATTAAACCGATTTCAGATAAGTTGATTGATTTGACGATAGCGAATATTATTATTAGAAAAGTGAAGATTAAGTTTGTTAAAAAGACGATTCATCTGGATTTTGTTATAAAAGTTATACTTGCTTTGATAGCAACGATTATTGGATTTATGCTTCAGGGATATCTGCAATTGCCGAACTATGTAATTGCCTTTACTGCAGCTATTATTTTGGCTATTGTAACTACTAAAAAAATTAATATACATGAGTCTTTTAGCTCTGTTGAATGGACGACTTTATTGTTCTTTGCTGGTCTGTTTGTGATGGTTGCAGGAATTGAAAAAACAGGAGTTTTAGAGCAGCTTAGTCATCTTGTGGCTAATTCAACTGATAATATATTTATTCTTGCTTTGATTGTTTTGTGGGTTTCCGGAGTCGTTTCAATGATTTTGGATAACATCCCTTTTGTAACTGTGATGATACCGGTTATTGCGGGAATTCAGGCTTCATTTGGAGCAACTGATGTTTCGATTTTATGGTGGGCTTTATCACTTGGAGCATGTTTAGGAGGAAACGGAACTTTAATTGGGGCGTCAGCTAATGTTATTTCAGCTGATATTGCTAAAAAACATGGAGTGAATATTTCTTTCTTAGGTTATATGAAATTCAGCCTGCCTTTAACCTTTGGGATTTTGCTTGTTTGTAGTGGATATTTATACTTTGCAACTTTATAAAATATGACATCAAAAAATAAAATTTTCTCGGATTTAATGAGAGAGCTCGAAGTTGAGGTTGGAACAAGAGACTTAACTGAAGTTGTGCTTCTTTCATTAATTGATGCTATTAAAGGTTTTAAAGGATCGAAATTTGATAATTTTTGTAAACAATATAGTGAACTTGCTGAAATTTTAACGAATACAGAGCCGAAGTTTGGAATTTTCAGATATTATTTTGGTTTTCTTGAAAAAGAAATTGCAGGAAAGGTTTGCAGGGTTTCTAATGACAATACATGGAAAAAACATGCAATTAAAAAAATTAACGAAGTATTAAAAAATGCCCGTAAATTAAAGCGTGATCTTATAAAATATTCAGACAAAATTAATGTAAATGGCAAAACAATATTAATTCACGACCATAGCCACACGGTGCAGGACGTTTTGGTGCATTATAAGTCTCATGGTAAAAAATTTAAGGTAATAATTGCTGAGCAGGATTTTGAAAAAACACACGACAATATTGAGCGCCTTCACAAAGCGGGAATCAATTTTACTGTTGTACCGGCTTATATGCTCTCACATATCCATGATCAGATCGACATGGTTTTCTTTGGGGCTCTTACACTTAAAGATACAATGAACTTTGTTTTGAATCCTGGAGCATTGAGTTTAATTACTGAGTTTCATGTAGAAAAAACACCGGTTTATATGTTTATGGGAATCGATAAATTTAGTTTATGGAAGTCCAAAAAAAGGGCAGAAATATTCATACATCGACACAAACGTAAACATGCTCATAAACCGATTGAATATGAAAGAATCAAATATTCACATGATCGTGTTCCTGCGAAATTATTCAAAAAAATCATTACAAATGAAGGTGTTTTAACGCCTGAAAAGCTTAAAAAAGTGTTTATGGAGAAATTTAAAAATCGAAAATAACCTCTAAAGTGCCGCTTCCTCCTCGGTCGCGGCGTCCTTCATAAACCCGTTTAACAAATGATTTATCTTGTAAGTATTTTTTCAGTAATGGTTTAATAACAGGCATACCATTTCGTGAATGAAGGCCTTTCCCTGTAATAAAAAGCACTTTAGTTAAACCGCGATCCCGGCATTCTTCAATAAATTTATCAGCAAGTGCGCGAACATCGTGTGGCGTAAGCATGCCTCGATCATGAAAATCAAATTCTTCCTGAGGTTTGCTTAGGTTATCGAATTTGTTTACTTTTTGGCGTCGTTCTTTTTTGCGTTTTTTGCCCATTATTTCTTTTTTACAACTTCAATTGTGAATTTTGTTGCAAGTGCTGCAATCGCACCAACTGCTACAAAAATAGGAGCAGCTAAGGCTCCAAGTACGCCGACAGTTACAGGAATTTCTAAAAATTTTCGTCCTTTTTCATCTTTTATAATAATTCGTCGGACATTACCTTCTTTGATTACTTTTTTTACTTTTTTCAGTAGCTCTTCGCCTGAAACTTTGAATTCATTTTTGTTAGTCATATTATTGTTTGTTAAAAACTATATTCAATTATATAATAAATTTAAATAACCTTCAATTAATATGAAAAAATTTGCCGTAATTGTTCTTTCTATGATTATTTTAACTGGATGTTTTGGTCCTCAAAAACTTGATTTGAAAGTTGGTGAAACCGTTGAATTTACAGGGAAACAATCTGAAACGCCTTGGCAGCACATGGTTGATATTAAAGAAGAATATCCATACATTAATTATATTGATTTTGAAGGAGGGGATCAGCGCGTAGTTTATACAAAAGATCTAATTATTTGTTCTGATCAGGTTTCGTTTAAGGGGACTGTTGTAGGGATATCCGGTGAATCTAAAAATCCTGATTCTGATGAAGTTTATATAGATCAGCAAATTACTGCTGATGAATTTAGTTGTATTTAATTTTAACAAAACAATATGAATAAAAAAGTTGAGGACGCAATAAACAAACAGATAAATGCTGAAATTTATTCTGCATATTTATATCTTGCAATGGCTGCATATTTCGATAGTGAGGGTTTAGCTGGATTTAGCAATTGGATGCAAATTCAGGCACAGGAAGAAATGGCGCATAGTATGAAGTTTTATCGATGGGTATTTGAAAGAGGTGGAAAAGTTGAATTAGAAGCAATTGATAAGCCAAATGGTGAATATGGATCTAGTCTTGAGGTTTTTGAAGAGGTTTTAAAGCACGAGCAGGAAGTAACAGGTTTAATTAATGGTTTGTATGAATTAGCAATTGAAGAAAAAGATTATGCTTTTCAATCAATGCTTAAATGGTATATTGATGAACAGGTTGAAGAAGAGGGGAATGCACAACAAATAATTGATCAGGTTAAGTTAGCAGGGGACAAGGGTCCTGGCTTGTTTATGCTCGATAAGGAATTTGCTTCTCGTACTTTTGTAGATGAAACACAAGAAAAAGCTGAATAATTCTATTGAATTTTTTCTAAAGGCACTGTTAAATAGATACGTGCTTAAATATGCCGCGGTGGCGGAATTGGTAGACGCGCAGGACTTAAAATCCTGTATGGGTAATACCGTGTGAGGGTTCGATTCCCTCCCGCGGCACCAAGGGCGAAGCGATAGCGAAGCCCTATAGAGTGCCTATAAGCACAAAGCAAAACTTAAAACCGTACTTGTTACGGTTTTTTTGTTTTCTAATCTCGTCCCGGGACCAAACTACTATTCTTTTAAAATATAAACACTTGACAAATTTACGTAAATCTGCGATAATAATTCTCTTTAATATCTAATCTTAAAAATATGTTTAATGAAGATGGTCCAAAAGGTCCAGAAGATTGTGGTGATGGTACTAATTTCAGTCCACAATGTGATGAAGTTTATGATGATGGTATGGATAACGATGGAGATGGATTAACTGATTGTGATGAAGTTTGTGACGATGCAAATGCTATTAATTCAGATGGCACAGTAGATTGTGAAGATGCAAATTCTGCTCCATTGCCTCTTGATGTGGATGTGGTTGGTCTTCCTGTTTTTCATGAACGAGATTGCTCTGATGGTATTGATAATGACGGAGACGGTCTAACTGATTGTGACGATGAAAATGTTATTAATTCAGATGGCACTGTAGATTGTGGAGATCCAGGTGTTTTTATGAATTATTCAGAAATAGCCGACGAAGTATCGACTCAAACAGACCAATGTACTGAGTGGAGACCAAAATGTTCTCCTTTACCTGAGGGTGATAACTGTCCAACTGGATTTATAAAACCTGCTGAAGTTGGTCAATGCTCTGATGACGAACCTTCTTGCAAACCTACCGACGATGACGATACAACTAATTAAATTTACCCTTAACCTATTATTCAATGTTAAATCCAATGGTCGCACTTAGAAAACAAGAAATCCATACTGAAAATTCGTTAGCAAAAGCAAGACGTGCTGAAAGATTAAGACGCAAAGGCGTTTCTAATGTAACTGAAGAAGTTGATCCAATCCAGGAAGGAGTAAGATCATTTGTTGTTGATCAATTAGAAAGCTAAAGACTAACCGGGCTAATAGCCCTCAAATCCTCAATAATTTTAGGAAGGACCTCGAGAACATAATCGATGTCCTTTTTAGTTGTGCTTTTTCCGAGAGTGAATCTAATGCTGCCGTGTGCTTTTTCATATGACTCCCCAAGTGCCAGAATCACATGAGACGGATCCAAACTTCCTGAAGTGCATGCTGAGCCCGATGAAGCAGCAACTCCCATCATATCTAAACGTAATAACATTGCTTCACCTTCAATATCTGAAATAGTTATATTTACATTATTCGGCAATCGTAGTTTTGCATCTCCGTTAAGTTTAGTTTTTGAAATTCGCTCGCCAATTTCACGAATCATATAATCGCGCAATTCAATCAAGCGCTCATTCTCAGTATTGCGCCCTTGTTGCGCCTTGCTCAAAGCTTTTGCCAAACCAATAATTCCAGCTACATTTTCTGTTCCGGGTCTAATCCTTTTTTCCTGTTCTCCTCCATACATAATTGGTTGGATGTTCACGCCCTGACGAACATATAAAAGACCAATGCCTTTTGGTCCGTAAATTTTCCCGCCATTAATTGTCATCAAATCCAGATGCAACCGATCAACATTAATCGGCAAAGTTCCTGCAACCTGGCAGGCATCAGTATGAAAGGGGATACCACGTTTTTTACAAAGTCTTCCAATTTTTGCAATTGGCTGAATTGTCCCGATTTCATTATTTGCGTACATAACTGAAATCAAGATCGTATCTTCACGAACGGCTTCTTTAACTTTTGCAGGATCAACTATTCCATTTGGCTCAACAGGCATGTAAGTCACATCAAATCCTTCTTTTTCAAGAGCTTCACAAGGATGCAAAACCGCATGATGCTCGATATTTGTTGTAATAATGTGATTTCCTTTATGCTTATTTGCTCTTGCCACTCCCAAAATCGCTAAATTATCGCTTTCTGTTCCTCCACTTGTAAAAATAATCTCTTCAGGATAGCATCCCAAAATTTCAGCTATCTCAACCCTGGCAATTTGTATATCATTTCTAGCTTTTTGACCGATCTCATAAATAGTTGAAGGATTTCCATATTCAGGCCCGAAATATGGTTTCATCGCTTCATAAACCTCCGGATCCATTGGAGTTGTAGCTGCGTGATCCATATATATTTTATTTGTCTCCAAAGTATTGTAGTTTATATTGTTTGATTAAGCTTTCAACGCGTGGACGGCAAGCACCGCAGCCAGTTCCACATTTAGTTTTCTTTTGTACATCTTCCCATGTTTGCTTTCCTTCTAAAACCGCATCCTCAATCTCGTGGTCAGTTACATCAACACATTTGCATATAATTTTAGCTTTTTCTTTTTTAATTCTATCCTCTTGTTTGCTGTTTTTAAAATAATCATTAATTGCTGCACGCAAAGCTTTGTCTCCTAAAACTGAACAGTGAATTTTTCTGTCAGGGAGCCCGTTTAATCGTTCTGTAATTTCTTGTGGCGTGATATCCATTGCACGATCCAAATCCATGCCTCCTTTTTCAGTAACCATAACTGAAAGGATAGAAGTCGAAGCAATTGCAGAAGCACATCCAAATGTCTGCCATTTACATTCTTCAATAGTATCAGTCAGTTTATCTACTTTAATCCACATTTTCATCATGTCCCCACATGCCGGCGAACCAACATATCCTACGCCATCAGCATTGTATTCTTCTGGCTTAACTTTGAGGATATTTTGAGGATCGAAAAAATGCTTTTTAACTGTTTCTGAGTAAATCCAATTTTCTCCGTCGTTGCCTGCCATTTTATAATATTAAGAATGATTCCTACTTAAGAATATAGGAATATTATAATCCAAAGTCAACTTTTATTTTACACGAAAGGTCTTAATAATTTTTTCTGCTACTTCACTACTTAGATCATCAATTGGGCCAAAATAATAAGCTGAACTAATAGTATAAGCGTCTGCTCCTGCTACAGCATAAGTCTGAAAAATTCTGATTGTTGACTGACTTTCATTTTCTTTTCCTTCAAATTCTATGAGAATTGAATTAACCAATTCTCCTCCTATTAAAATTTTATATTCATTATCGCGTGAAACCTCTTTGTAGTTTTTTAATTTTTTATTGTTTTCCATCATTTCTAAACCATAATCATAAGTAGAAAAAGATGACTTCAGAACTTCTTTACTCACATTTGTATTAGCAGTAAAAACATCATTTTTAATATTATTTTTGAAAATTACCTGAGTTCCTACAGGTATTTCACTTGTAAAATCAACAGGTTCAATAACTTCCCATGTACTTGGCACAGAAATTGAAAATGAAGGAGCATTGAACGTTTTAAAGTCAGAAGGAATCTCAGATGAAATATCAGGTTCACCTCCCCCAAAACATCCTGTAAAGGTTAAAGTCGCAGTTAATGCGAAAACAATTAGTGATTTTTTAAACATAGTTTTTCGTTAAAGACATGCGTATTGTACAGATTTTTCTTGCTTTTTAAAAGAAAATTCTTATTATGTATGCGCTTTTAAAAATGAAATATTATGAAAATCGGAATTCTTCAATTTAAACCAGGGAAAAGTATTCGTTCCAGGAAACTTCCCAAAGATATAAAAATGTTGAAAGCTGCTGTTAAAGAACTTGGCCATACTCCAGTTGTAATTCGTGAGGATAGATGCCAGCTTTATTACACACGTAATCAGCCAAAGATTCTTTATAATGGTAAGAAATTTCCAAAGGTTGATGTGATAATTCCTAGATTTAATGCTTTAAGTAATGTGTCTTTAAAGGCGACTATTGTTAATCAGCTGGAATTGCTTGGATTTCCAATCATTCAAAAATATACATCGTTAGTTAGAGCTAAAAATAAACTCCGAACTTTACAGTTATTAACATCAAAAAATATCCCGGTTCCAAAAACAATGATAGTTAGAAGATTTGAATACCTTGATACTGCTATTAAAGCGGTAGGGGATTTCCCTATTATAATAAAAACTCCTTTTGGATCTTTAGGAAAAGGTGTGGCAATTGTTGAAACCAAACGATCACTTCTTAGCGCGTTTGATATGCTATTGAGTTCAAATGATTTCAATTCATTGATGATTCAGGAGTATGTAAAAGAATCAGAAGGCAAAGATGTACGAGTATTTATAGTTGATGGAAAAATCGTTGCTAAAATGGAAAGAGATGCAGAAGGTCGTGATTTTAGATCAAACATGGCTTTAGGAGGAAGTGGCAAGCTAGTTAAATTGAGCAAAAAAGAACGAGATATTTCAAGAGACGCTGCAAAGGCTTTAAAATTGAAAATTGCAGGAGTTGATTTATTGAGATCAAATCATGGGCCGGTTGTGATGGAAGTTAATTGTAATCCGGGATTAGAGGGAATTACAGAAACAACAGGCATTGATGTAGCCAAAAAGATTGTTGAATATGCAGTTAAGTTTGCTAAGTATTCTTCTCAATAATCTTATCAATAAGACCATATTTTTTAGCTTGCTCAGCACTTAAGAAGTTGTCACGGTCAGTGTCTTTTTCAACCTGTTCGAGTTTTTTACCTGTGTGTTTAGCTAAAATTGTATTTAATCTTTTTTTAGTTCTCAAAATATGATCTGCATGAATTTGTATGTCTGAAGCTTGTCCTTCAATACCTCCTAAAGGTTGATGAATCATTACTTCTGAGTTTGGTAATGCAAATCTTTTACCTTTTGCACCTCCTGCAAGAAGAATAGCACCCATTGAAGCAGCCATTCCTATACATACAGTTGAAACATCAGGTTTGATGTATTGCATTGTGTCGTAGATTGCTAGACCTGCAGTTACATGCCCACCTGGTGAGTGTACATATAGAGTTATGTCTTTATCTGGATTCTGGTTTTCTAAAAACAAAAGTTGAGCAATCACATTGTTAGCTACAGCATCATTTATGCCTGTGCCAAGAAAAATTACTCGGTCTTTTAATAAACGTGAATAAATGTCGTAAGCTCTTTCTCCAAAATTACTTTTTTCGATAACTGTTGGAATCAAATTGCTTGCGATAGGGTCAAACCCTGTCTTTGCGTTATCACCATTTATATTGGTTTGCGTATTGTCTGACATAGTTGATTTGTTAGTAGAATTAATGTCTTATATCATTATATCAATATTTATGACTTTTTTCCTCTAAAATGTCTTGACTTCTCATCTTTTGTTACTTAGAATGTGCTGGCACTTTTGATTTAGGAAAGTGGTTCGGAAGTGTGATCTTTAACATTTAGAACGTAATAGAGAAACTTGTTTATTCAGTTTTTTGTAAATTTTTTCTTCAAAAAATTTATTTTTTCCGAGGTAATTAATTTTACAACAGAAATAACATTGAGCTTTTACAGATGATACTTTAGCAGTATTATCTGATTTAAACTTTTTTATTATGAAGAGTTTGATCCTGGCTCAGGGTTAACGCTGGCGGTGTGTCTAATACATGCAAGTCGAGCGCAACTTCGGTTGAGCGGCGGACGAGCGAGTAACACGTTGGAACCTGCCCCAAACTCAGGGATAACATCTAGAAATAGGTGCTAATACCGGATAGTCCCGCAAGGGTAAAGATTTATCGGTTTGGGAGGGTCCTGCGCAATATCAGCTAGTTGGTAAGGTAACGGCTTACCAAGGCTATGACGTTTAACTGGTCTGAGAGGATGATCAGTCGCGATGGGACTGAGACACGGCCCATACTCCTACGGGAGGCAGCAGTAAGGAATATTGGGCAATGGACGCAAGTCTGACCCAGCC
>JAUVDZ010000014.1 GCA_030595015.1 Candidatus Peregrinibacteria bacterium
ACAAAAGCTGCTCTTAAAAAACTCGCAAAACGTAAAAATCTTAGGGTTTTAGAAACTGGTGAGCTTAAGCGCGATCCTGAAAAAATCGATGTTAAAAAAGTTGCAGGTGGAATATTGATTCAGCATGCAGATACTCGAAAAGTTACTACAAAAGATCTTAAAACAGTGTCGAAAAAGAAACCTACAAAACAGCAAATTCAAGACATGCTATTTGCCCGAAATATTGTTAAACATGTTAAATCTAATTCAGTTGTGTTTGTTAAAAACGGCGTAACAACCGGAATTGGAGCTGGTCAAATGTCGCGTGTAGATGCGGTAAATATAGCTTCGTTTAAAGGCGGAAAGCGAAATAAAGGAGCTGTTATGGCGAGCGATGCGTTCTTTCCATTTCCTGATGGAGTTGAGCAAGCGCATAAAGCCGGAATCATTGCAATTATTCAACCTGGCGGATCAATCCGTGATAATCAGGTTATAAAACGGGTTGATGAACTTGGAATGTCGATGGTGTTTACCGGGATTCGATCATTTAAGCATTAGCGGAGGCGCGGAGGCGACTCTTTTTCCTAAAAATTGATTAGTATGGGGTTTATTGACGCATTAATCTTAGGCATAGTACAAGGCATAACTGAATTTTTGCCTATCTCTTCGAGCGGACATTTGGTTATAGGTGAATCTGTTTTAGGTTTGGATGTAGAAGCTTTAAAAAGTTTTGATGTTGCTGTTCATATGGGAACTTTAGTAGCGATTATTATTTATTTCCGGAAGGATTTTGTTGGACTAATAATGGGCTTTTTGTCGCTTATTCATGCTATTAAACCGCGACCAAAACATGAAGAATATCATAAGCTGATTTTGTTTATTGTGATTGGCTCAGTGCCGGCTGTTTTAGTTGGATTGCTGCTTGGAGACTCGATCGATTATTGGTTTAGAAATACCATGTATGTTGGTCTGTTTATGATTATCATTGCTGAAATTTTTATTATTGCAGAAGGGAAGTTGAAGAAATTTAAAAAACCAACTGAACTTAAATTAGGTCATGCAATTATTATTGGATGTTTTCAGGCACTTGCTTTGATTCCAGGAATTTCAAGATCAGGTTCAACAATTGCTGCTGGTATTTTTCAGGGGATTTCTCGTGAGAAAGCAGCTAGATTTAGTTTTTTAATGGCTATGCCGGTTATTTTTGGAGCAGGAATGCTGACTGTGGTTAAAGAGATGCGTGGAGGCGAAGCAACAGTTGAATTAATGCCGATTATAGTTGGATTTATTGCTTCAGCTGCGGCAGGTTTTGTATCAGTATATTTTTTAATGAAATTTTTAAAGCATCACACTTTAAAAGTTTTCTCAATTTATTTATTTGTAGTTGGAGCCATTTCTGTGCTTCTTAGTTTGACATAGTATAGAATTTTGATATTATTCGTGCACAAATAAGCTGATTTCTGTTATCAGTGAATTAGCTTTTGTTATTTGATAAAGAGAAAGAGGGAGTTCCTGGTCAGAGTTTTGAGTATTTTGTATTCAGGATTCTGATCAAGAACACAAGGAAAACCAATGAAGGGAGCGAGTAATGAGAATTCTTAAAATCGCAGTTTGTGTATTCGCAGTTATGTTCGTTTGTTTTTTTACAGGATATATAGCTTACTCTGCTAAGTTGCAAAGAGTTCAAACAAGAAAGCAAAAGCAACCTAGCTATTATATGGTGGAGGGTACGAATACTTGTTTGAAGAGAGTGATCTCTCACCCAGGAGGTTGTGCAAAAGCAGTCTATAAATTAGAGAAGATCGACTGCAAAGAAATCTTACCTAAAACTAAGCTGGTAATCATACAATAGGAGGATGAGATGAGTAATGAATCAGAATCTAAAGGGAATATAGTATTGGTGGCAATATCTCTATTGGGCATGGGCTCAGTTTTAGGGGTCGTATTATTTTTATTCAACCAAACATTTTACCATCCTCACACAGGCAAGCTTTCCAATACCAACATCTGTGTGTCGTTTGAGGCCAATGGTTTGGGTGGCACGCGCAACTTCAAACAGATCGATTGCAAAGATCTTCACAAAAAACCCGCCAAAACTACTATCCATTACGGGATTAGATGACACTTCAAATTTTCCCACCTTCTTTCTCTATTCCCTAATTATTAATCACAAATGGATATGCTAGAACGACCAGATAATTATGAAGAAGTATTAAAGGAGGCTCGCTTTAGAAAGAGATTCTCTACTGTACGTTGGGAATGTATGCTTCCTAGAATTGAAGCTGTTCTAAAAGGCGAGACTCCAGAAGGTTTTGAAGGATGGACTCCTGAACATGCAGAAAAGCTCAAAGAAGACCTTGCAAATCAGTAATCTTTTTGCTAATCTTCCCCTGCGATTTACGCACAAAAACTTTTGCTCAGGCTGAAAAATGACCTGGGCTAATCATTAACCCAAAGAAGTATGAATCCAACAAAAGAGGATACTGCTGCGCCTGCCGATGAAAAGGTTGAGCTAACTAAGTACGAGCTGATGGTAATTCTTTTACCTGATATGTCGCAGGAAGAAACTGCAAAAGAGCTCGACAAAATTCGAAAAGAACTAAAAACTCTTGGCGGAGAAATTTATCATGAAGATCTATGGGATGTTCGTGATCTTGCTTATCTTATTAAAAAACATGATAAGGGTTATTACGCAATTTTTTATTTCACTCTTGAAAATGGTCAGGGATTAGCTGAAATGGAAAAAGAATTTAAATTAAATCATAAATTACTTAGACACTTGATTGTTAAGAGTCCAAAAAATTATGTGATGAAAAAATTAGAAGATTTGATGCTTTCTGAAGAAGATCTTAAACCTCGAGGAAGACAAGAAAAACCTAGATACGCTGCTCCAGGAGCGAGTAAGCCAAGCTCTGAATCTAAACCTAAAGCAGAAAAAGTTGAAAAGGTTGAAGAAAAGCCAAAGCCTGAAGCGAGCGAAGCGAAACCTGCTGAAAAGGTTGAAGAAGTTGAAAAGGTTGAAGTTGCTGAAGAGGCTCCAAAAGAAAAAAAGGAGGAAAAAGCAATGGACATCAGTGAACTTGATTCAAAGCTTGAAAGCATTCTTGATGATCCGGATATCGATATCAAATTATAATATAACTCTCTTAAAACTATGGCAAAGAATAAATATAATAAAACTTGTAGATTCTGTGACGATCAAATCGCTTATGTAGATTATAAGAATTTAAAACATCTACGACCGTCAACTACAAAATATGCAAAAATTGTACCAAAATATTATTCTGGTGTATGCTTAAGACACCAAAAGATGGCTGCAAAAGCTATCAAACGTGCACGATTTATGGCACTTACACCATTCGTTAGATAACCTTGAAATATGGCTCAAACTTATGCCTTTTCTCAAATGTCGGATGAAGAAATTGAGAAAGTCCTCGCAGAAAATAAGATTGGACTTTCAATTCCCGAAGCAAAACAGGTAGAAGAAATTTTGGGTCGTGAACCAACTCTAACAGAGGCAGTTATTTTTGGAATTCAGTGCTCTGAACATTGTGCATATAGATCTACTAAGAAATATTTAAAAACACTTCCAACAGATGCTCCAAATGTAATTTTGGGACCTGTTGAGGATTCAGGAGTTGTTGCTTTTGCAAAAGAAGGAGATGATCGATGGGGTTTAATTATGTCTCATGAAAGCCATAATCATCCTTCTCAAATCGTTCCTTATGAAGGTGCTGCTACTGGAATCGGAGGTGTTGTTAGAGATGTTTGTTGTATGGGAGGAAAAGTAATTGCAACACTTGATCCTTTAAGATTTGGAGATATTGAAAAGAATCAGGCTCGACGAATTGCAGATGGAGTCGTTGCTGGAATTTCAGGTTATGGAAATCCAATTGGAATCCCTAATTTGGGAGGAGATTGTTATTTTGATGAGCAGTATAACGATAATTGCCTGGTGAATGTTGCTGCATTTGGACTTGTGAGAGAATCAGAAATTATTCATTCGTATGTTCCTGATGAAGCAGCTGATGTCGGATACGATATAATTATTGTTGGAAAACCAACAGACAACTCAGGAATGGGAGGAGCTTCATTTGCTTCTATTGAACTTGATGAAAACGATAAAGAAGCCAATAAAGGCGCTGTTCAGGAGCCAAATCCATTTTTAAAAAGACACATTTTAGTTAGCACTTATGATTTGTTTGCAAGGTTGAAGGCGGATGGAAATTTAGATAAAGTTTCATTTAAAGATCACGGAGCCGGTGGAAATGTTTGCTCAACTGTTGAGCAGGTTGCAAAACTTGGATTCGGAGCAGAAGTTGAAATCGACAACATTCATGTTGGTATGACAGGACTTCATCCATCAGTAATTGCGGCAAGTGAAACACAGGAAAGATTCGCTTGGACATGCCATCCAGACCTTACTCAAATGATTCTGGATCACTACAATAAAAAATGGGATTTGCCATCGGTTGCTGAAAATGCGAGGGCATCATTAGTTGGAAAAGTAACACACGGAAATTACAAATTAACTTATAAAGGAGATGTTGAAGTTGATGCTTCGGCAATAGATATAACTGAAGGAATTCAATATGATAGAGAAGTAAAAGAACCAATTCGAACATTTAATGAACCTTCGATTGATGAGCGTGACGACTATACTGATACAATTTACGATTTACTGGCAAGTGAAAATATCGCTTCCAGACGTCCGATTTACGAAAATTACGATAAGCAGGTTAGAGGTGATACGATTATTGAAGCTGGAATGGCTGATGCTGGTGTGATTGCACCTTTACTTGGCGAAGATGTTTCAGATGATTTGAAAAAAGTAGGTGTGGCATTTAGTTGTGATGCTAATCCGAGGTATGGGAAAATTGATCCATATCTTCAGGCTTTAAATGCTGTTGTTGAATCAATGAGAAATGTAGCTGCAGTTGGTGCTGAGCCAATCGCGATTACAGATTGTTTATGTTATGGAAATCCTGAGAAACCAGAGCAAATGTGGGAATTTGCAGAAGGTGTTAGAGGTGTTAAGGAAGGCTGTGAGGGCGTGAAGTTAAAAGAACATCGTGATTCACCTACACCTGTTATTTCCGGAAATGTTTCTCTTTATAATCATAGTAAAAATGGAGCGATTCCACCGAGTGCGATAATTGCATGTGCAGGAAAAATTGCTGACCATTCAAAAGCAATTACAATGCAATTTAAAAATTCAGGTTCGAAATTATTTATGCTGGGTGAGAGGCGCGACGAACTTGGAGGATCAGAATTTTATAGAATGAATGGAGAGCTGGGCGCGAACGTGCCTAAGCCTGATTTGGGTGAAGCACAAGCGCAAATTTATAGCATGGTAGATTCTGTTGATTCAGGTTGTGTGAGCGCTGCGCACGATATAAGTGATGGAGGAATTGCAGTAACTTTATGTGAGATGGCATTTGGTGGGAGAGCAGAAGGTCAACTTGGTTGTAAAGTACGCATAGACAGCGATATGCGTGGATATGTGAAGTTATTTAGTGAAACAGGTGGTTATGTTGTAGAAGTTACAGATGAAGCTAAATTTAAGGAGATTTGTGAACAAAATGGAGTTAAAGAAATTTTTGAAATAGGTGAAGTTGGAGGAGATTATATAGAGGTTGAAGGGCTGTGCAAGGTTGGTTTGAAAGAGGCAAAAGATAGATGGCAGAATGGTCTTCGGGAGAAAATGTGAGTATACACTCACCTTCTAAAAAAGCAAGTTAAAGTTTAAAGCTCGTCTTGATTTAGTGTTTCGTGTAAGCCATAATTTTAAATACAATTAACTTTATTATTATGGAAGATATACATGAATTATTTGTTAAATTTGGATCAAATGCTAAAGTTTGGATTAACAAATGTAAGATGCTTTTACCTGAAATTGATCGTCAGAAAATTTGGTATAAAAAGGGTTTTGGTTCTATTTATGAGTACGCTGCAAAATTGGCAGGTTTGAGTCATGGTCAGGTTCAAGATGCATTAAGAATTATGAAAAAGATTGAAGATAAGCCGGCTTTGTTGAGGGTTGCTGAGAAAAAAGGATTGGGTTCTGTTAGACCTGCTGCAACAATAGCAACAATTGAGACTCAAGAATTTTGGGCGGATAAAGCTGAAAAAATGCCTGTGCGAACCTTTGAAACATATGTTCGTGAAAGTCGTCACGTGACGACTTTTGATCAAAAGGCCATTCAAATGACACTTAGTCAAGAAACTGCAGATAAACTTGAAAAAATAAAGGGAGATCGGAATTGGGAAGAATTAATTAAGGAGTTTATTAGTCTTTGGGAAGGTAAAAAACCTGAGAAAATTAGAAATGCTAAAAGATATATATCCAAAAAGATAGAAAAATACGCTGTAAACAAAACAAATGGTAAATGTGCATATCCAGGTTGTTGCAAGGATTATCAAGTCCTACATCATTCAGAGCGCTTTGCAAAAACAAAAGAACATGATCCTGATAAAATTGTCCCTCTTTGTAACGAACATCATAAATTAGTACATTTTGGGCTTGTAGAAAACGAAAGTCAGCCACCAGAGAAATGGAAGGTTCGTTCAAAATCAGTAAAAAACTATTTTGATAGGATGTTTGTTAAATTTCAGGCCTCGGCGCCTTGATTTTTTGGCTGTTTTATGCTAAAATATTAGGAAAAATAAAAATAAAAAAACATGAATACATTTAACGATCACATCATTAGTTGGGAGGCTCCGGAATTCATACAGCATGAAAAAAGCTGGTTATGGTTTGCTATTGCTGTTCTTGCAGCAGCTGGATTTGCGATTTGGGCAGTATTAACAGGTAATTGGACTCTTGTAGTTGCAATTGTTGTTGTTGCTGCGCTTTATATCTGGCTTCATGGGCAAACACCCAACCATCTTGAAGTGAAAGTTTCAAAAACAGGTATAAGAATTGGAAACAAAGAGATTCCATATCAAAATATGCATAGTTTTTGGATTATTTATAATCCGCCACATGTAAAAACTTTAAATATTAAATCAAACTCAAGAATTTATCCTGATTTATCAATAGACTTAGATGAGCAGGATCCTGCTGAACTAAGAACTTTTCTTTGTGCACATGTTAAAGAAGATGAAGGGAAAGAAGAAAATTTCACAGATATATTTATAAGATTATTAAAATTGTAAAATATGGTTAACGAAAAACAACCAAATACTCCCGGACAAGGAAATGCAGATAATTTACGAGCTACTCGAAGTAGTGAAAAGAATGAAGCATTAAAACAATTGAAAAATGAAGGGATAAAAGAGAATACGAAAAATTCATTAAAAGAGCTTAAGAAATATCTTGGAAGCGGATCAACTTTAAATGCCCGTGATACTTTGAAGGGACAAAGTGGCGATCGCCAATCTTTGATGCTTGGGAATGTACTGAAAAAATTTAATGATAACCTTTTAGTTTTTGAAAAAAAATATCTATTAGAATTTGATACTTTGGTAAAAAGTGGACTTTCCTGGGATGAATTAATGCGCAGACTTCAAATTTTAAGTGCAAGACATAAAAAAGAATCAGTTGGATATATGCAAGCTGTTAAATATGCATTTATGGCTTTAGCAGGGAGTGACAGGAAGTTAGAAAAAAAGGATTTTGCAATGTTTAACTCAATTATTGACAATATCACAGAGGCATATAGCAAAGATAATGACTTTAGAAAAATCCTTGTAAATATCCAACAGGAAAAAATTCAAAAAAAGGATTGGGATGTAATTTGCGAATACTTAGCACAATATAAATTTCAAAAAGATGTTTCAAGTGATAGAGACGAGATAAGATTCAATATTAATGGAATGCTTATAAGTTTAATGACCCCTAATCAGAGATATCAGATGGTGTTGGAATTCAGTAAACGTTCAATGGGGCAGCAAGCAGAATTTTTAGCAAAATCTTTAACAATGGCGAACGTATTAAACACCAGGCAATACGAAGCATTGATGAAAGAATTTCAGGGTAATAATTATGAATTAAGTGTTGCTGATGAATCTGAGATTAAAAAGTCACAGGCTCAAATGAGAAGAATTGAGGAGGGTGTAGCAAAAAAAATGGGAAGTCCAATGTTAATTAATGGAGCTGAAAGAGTTTTGAATAGAAGTTCTTTGTTTGCAACATTGATAACCGGTATTGGATTTTTAGGTATGGCTTCTAATTACATGACCCATTTTAATGCAGCAAAAGGAGCTGGTAAATTTTTAGCAGGTTTGAAGTCTCCTTACTTCATGGCTAGTCTCGGTATTACCGCATATGGTGTGCATAGGCTTGGAAAAGGTATGACTGCCGGAGAACATGGTGTTGGAATGCTTAGTAAATATATGCCTGTTCCAAAAAGGCTTAATAATCCGTTTGGTGTTGGTAAGGCAGCAGAGCAAAAAGATGGTTATTTTGGAGAGTTAGTTGATATAACTAAGAATCATTCAATTTTAGAGAGATGGCTTTTAACTCAAAATGGGTTCAATGATTTGAATGGATTTTATAGAAAGAAAAATTATGATGTTGCAAAGCTCAATGCAAGTGTTTTTGAACCTGAATCAATGGAGCAGGGTAAAAAACAATCTTTGTTAGATGAATTTATTGAGTATCAGGAGAGCCGTGGGAACAAAGTTGGTGCAAAGATGATTAAGCAAGCCATAGATCAGTATGGGAAGAAGGCAATGCAAACGTACATAGTAAGGCTTATTGTTATTGGACAAAGTATTGGAATTCCTACTTCGAATTCATTTAATCGTACTACTGTTCCAACTCAAAAATATAAATTTGTAGATTTATTACGGCATAGGCAAGGTGTTAAATCTCTTCCTAAAACCGGTAAAACAACTTAATTATGGATCAATTTGGTAGCTCAACAATAACGAATACAATAGTTCCATTCATAGCAAATAAAGTGCTTGGAAATATTGAAAAAGATAAATTGCTACAAAAAGCAGTTGGTTTTAAGTCGAGCATTACCGAGTTAGAGAAAAAAACAATTATTGGAAAATATTCTGAGAATGAAAAATCAGTAATTGCAACTGATCCAAAATTTAAAAAAATATTCTGGTCTCAATTCTTTATCTGGATAGAAACTCAAAAAACAATTGCTGCCGGAGATGCGTCAATTTTATCTAAAAGATTACTTCCTGTTAATCCTGAAGGCGGATATTATCCTGAAGCTTATAGAAATTTTAATAAGTTTGGATTTCAGGCTACAAAAGCTTATGAGTTCTTCTTAATCAATGAAAAAATTGATGCAAAATTTGGGCCAAACTCAACAGATGCACGGAATGAAAAAGCAAAACTTAAAAATGGAGATCTTGTATTACTTAAGAAAAAAGATGGGGAATATGATTATTTTACAAAACAGGAAATTAGAAAAGCATTAGAAAATGTAAAGAAAGCAGCTGAATTATATGATCGGGTTGAAACAGTCAAGGAAGGATATAGTACTTTTGTGGTTAGTTTTAATCCTTTAAAGGCTAACGCTAAATCAACAATTTTAGATGTTAACAAAGAGATTTGGGCAAATAAAACTTATTTAGTTCAGACTCGTTTAGAACAAAAAGTTGGACTTCATTTTGAAGGCACTCCTACTGTTGGTGAAAATGGTGTGTTAAGCGGTATTGTGATTGATTCAAAAACAAAAAAACAACTTAAAGTTGAAGTTAATTTAGCAAATCCAGTTGAAAATAGAACATATCGATTTACTTTCATTAATGCAGCAGATAAAGGAAAGAACTTCTCCTTGAAAGATGACGAGCTTGAATTTTTTAAGCAATATTCTCCAAAAGAAATTTTAAGTATTAAGCAAAGTGGAGAACATAAACGAGAAGAATTACCGCCTTCAATGGTTGAAGTTTTGCCAAAAAAAGTACAACAGCCAGCTGCGCAGCAAGTAACAACAGCTACAGCTGTAAAAGGTAAAGGTTCTGAACCAATCAAGTCACAGGTAGATCAAACCAGACCTGTTGAACCCCCTACATCAGCAAGAGTTACTGCGAATTACAGAAATACAAATACGTTTAATGATATTCAATTAGGAGGCGGAACTCCAGGAAGTACTGGAGGACTCGTTGGGCCAATGTCAGCAAAAGAAGGTTTTAAATCTAGATTAAAAGTAAAGAAAACACTACCTTCAGCTTTAGGTCCAGAAAAAAAAGGTGGAAAAACTTTTGGAAAAAGACCGAGACTAAATCTTACAGGGGCAAAACAAAAGAATCCTGTTTTACAACTAGTGAAGTGGCACATGATCGGAATGGGTGCAGGAGGAGGAGTACTTGGATTCCTCACAACAACAAATATTATTCCTTTAAGTTAAAAATAAAATGCAAAAACAAAAATTCATATCAAAAAAATGGTTCATACTATTGCTGATAGTTCTACTGTTAATACCTGTAGTTGCTCATGCAGAATCAACATCGACGTTAGGGCAGGCAGCAGGAATTTTTGAAGATTTATTCAAAGGATTAGCTGCATTTTTAACTACAGCATATAGGCTTTTACAGAAGTTGTTATGGCCGGTAATGCTTGCGATTGGTGGATTGTTAGGTAATGATTTACTTTTTGGGCATGGCATGGAAGAGAGACTTTTAGATGTTTGGTACCAGGTAAGAAATCTTGTAAATATTGGATTTGTAATAGTTCTATTGGTTGTGGCATTGGCGAATGTTATTGGTTATGGCAAAGATAATTTCGAGCTAAAAACTGTATTACCAAAAATAATAATCGCACTTATATTGGTTAATTTCTCTTACATGGGGATGAAATTAATATTGGATACAACGAATGTTCTGGCAATTGCGATATTTAGTTTGCCTGCATCTATAAGCGAAGATTTGCAATCAACGGAAATAGTAACTAAGAAAACTGATGATAAAAAAGTCGTCACCTATACTGTTTCAGATGAACAAAAACCTCTGGAACAAAAAATATGTAAATCAATGTTTGGTTCAACGGGTACTTTTGAAGCAGCTACAGAAAATATAAAAGACCCTGCTGCACTCAAAGCATTGCATTGTAAAATAGAGGGTGGGAGTTATAAATTTACTGAAGAAGGAAAGAAATTTTTTGCTCAGTATTCGCCTAGAAATGCTTCATTAATATTGGCTATCCAGTTAATGAATGTTGTAGATATTGATAAAGTAACTCAGGCAGCAGCCGCTGAATTTGATCTGCAGAAGCTGTCATTTACTTTATTATTTTCTACAGTATTTTATTTGCTGTATGCGATTGCCTATGTTGTTTTATTTATTGTTCTATTAGCCAGACTTATTGTTTTATGGGTTATTATTGCATTATCTCCATTGATAGCATTAGGTATAGCTGTGCCGGATTTATTTAAAGGAATTAGTTCAGGGAATTTTGATATTAAAGAAAAATTTGTAAATCATGCAATTGTTCCAATTAAAATCGCAATTCCTATGACAATTGGATATATGATGCTGGATGCACTTAAACATGTGCAATCGGGTCAGGTTGCTAACTTTTTTCAGTTAGGCACATTTGATATTAACACTTCAGGGATTTCAGATTTGCAAACCATGATTGTTGCATTTGGCGCAGTTGGAGTTGTTTGGGTTGGTGTATTTTCTGCAGCAGAAGGAACGATTGCAGAAGGTATGGTTAACTGGATAAAAGGACAAGTTGGGAATGCAGGTAAAATGCTTACTGATACTTTGAAAGTTCTTCCAATAGTTCCAACCGGACCAGGAAAACCCGGCAAGAGTATAGAAGCAACAGCTGAAGCATGGAAGCAACCATTAAGTCAATTGCGTGCAAAATATGGAGCATCAACTATTCCATCAAATGTAAATAGACCTCGTTTGACTGAGAGTGAAGCTAATAGAGTTACTACTGTTATTCGGGCAAAAGCAGCATTAGGTAAAGATTTGAGCAATGTTCGTGCACAAAAAGCTCTAGCTCAAAAATTTGAGCTATGGCGAACTAAAGGGACTGGAGCCCAACAAACATTTGCTAAACGTGTTAGAAAAGCTGCTAGGACTACTGCTAATTTGCGAAAATTTCAAAGGGGTAGACTAAGTGGGGCACCATTAAAAAGAATTCAAACTCTAGGAACTGCAGCAGCAATAGCACCTACTACTAGAACAACTGGTGGAGCTCCGACAAATGCCCCTGCTGTAGCTTCTGCAATAGAAGGTACAACTAAGTATGGTAAAACTAATGGATTAGTTAGTACTGGTTTACAAACTAAAATTGATGCATATAACAATGCTCCAAAAAATAGAAAGAAAGCAGCTGAAAAAACACTTAAAGAAGATCCGGACTATCAAAATCTTGCTAAGGCTCAAAATAATAGTGGTGCCAAAGGTTCAATCCAGGGTGTAAAGAATGCGGCTGATAATATGAAATTCCTGGATAAAGACGCTATTAAACCGGATCAATCAACTGCATTGCAAACAGCAGTTACAAATGCTGATACAGCCTTAAAGGCAGCTAAAGTTGATGAAGCTGGTAGAAAGAAAATGCTTAAAGGCATGCTTACTAAGATCTTTGGAGATGCTAAATACGGTACTCATGTTTCCGCTGATGTTAAAAATTTAATAGAATAAAAATCCAAAAAAAACTAAAAAAAAACCAAAAAATAAAAAATGTTCGAATTCCTAAAAAAACAATTAGCTAATCTGTTACTACAAAACTCTCATCAAAAAGAGCAATTGTTTGGTGAATCGAAGTTTGTTTATTTTGCTGATCGTCCTACAGAGGACAACAGGAATGAAGAAGAAGACCCCGAAGAAGAGGAAGCTCCAAAGCTAGAAAAACAGGAAACTCCTGCAGAAAAAGAAACACAACTTGAAAGCGAAAAAGTTCTTACAACGGTTTCTCATTATTCTGAACAGGCTTTGTCAGTGCTTGATAAATTCGATTACAATCTGCCACCGGATATTGATCCTGAGCGAATTAAAGATGCTCGGCAGATAGTAAATGAAAGTTCTGCAGCAATTGAAGAAGTTAAACAAAGTGATCCAACAATAAAAAATTTCTTAAAAAAGATAGGTGAACAAGGCAATGATGAGCTGGAAAGATATTTATGGAGGCTTGTGGGTGGTAGTGTTCCGGAAACTTTAAGATTAAGAGAGAGTAAAGAGGCTCAACGTGGAGTGGTTCCGGATAAACTTAGAAAAAGAATTAAGGAATTAGTTGATAAACATACTGATTCGCAGGTAAATGTTACAAAACTTAACGATGCTGTAATGCCATTTGTTGAGTTGATTGATACTATCGCTGACCATGAATACGAAATGTATAAGAGTATTAGTGATATTCAGAATGTTATGTGGGATATGTTTCACAAACGTCAAGAACGCGAAATGCAGGAACGTGCAATTAGAGGAGCAGAAATGTTTACAGGTTTGAATCTTGAACAGGATGAAGTGTTTGCAGGTATTGATCGTGAAATTATTGAATGGGACGATGATGAAGGCAAAGGTGTAAATGAAATCAAGCCTAAAACAAAAGAATATAAGAATGTAAAATTTGTATTAAAAGATGTGTATATTGATAAACAAAGAACTCCGGATCCTGAAAATCCAATGTATGAAGCGTATCAAAAAAATAAAATGCAGGGGCTTTATGTTGCAGTTTTAAATACACGAACTGGTCAGGTTTATCGAATGAAAATGAATAACTTTAAAGAATTTGCAAATTTGCATAGGTTGCAACCATTTGTACGAAAGAAAAAAGATCTTCCGGACAGAGTTCGATATTTAAAAGAAATGGATGTAGATATCAGACCTGGAATGACACTCGAATATGAAGATTGGGAGCTTGATAAAGAAACCCAAAGAAGAAAACCTAAAATTAAATTTGTTAAAATTAAATATCTTGATGACAAGACTGTTCAATTAGATACACCTATCACAATTTATTCGCCTTTTGATCATCCGGATCCAAAATATCACGTGATGAAAGATGAAATGAGTTTAGGGGAATTTGCTCAATGGTTAAACAAAAAACGAGCTTTGCCAGAAATGACAAAAGTTGATTTAGAGGATGCATTAGTTACGCATTTTGCAAACATGAATAAACAATATAAAAGAAAAGAGGGTTGTCATAGACCCATTGATTTGGTTCCAGGTGAAGTAATTTTTGCAGATGCTCCAGGAAATCCATTATTTGAAATTAGAACCGTTGGTCCAAAAGCTCTTACTTTAACAAATGGAAAACATTTTACATTCCCTCAATTTTTAAGATGGGTATATCAATATGATATGGAGCCATATGATCCTTCGCTAGAGGGTGAAAAAGTCCGAAAGTATATTGAGCGACAAAATGCTGAAAAGAAATTCCTTGAATCTTTGGATACCGCAGCAAAAAGAGCTGAAAAAGACGCAGAACGTACAATTGAACATTTGAGAGATACAGGTAAATGGAGAGATACATTGAAGGATCTTAAAGACAAAGGATTAGAAGGGATTCATGGCGCTAAAAAAATTCCATTAAAAGAAGATGTTCTAAATGATGCTCAAAGAAAAAGTCATAGTTGGTTGCGTCAATTTGCAAATGATACCGAACTTTTAAGATTAGATGATATCTTTGAAATGTTTAAAGTTGGATGGGAGTATAAAAAGAGAAACTGGGAAAGAAAACAAAAAGCAAGATACTCAAAAGTCGGGAAAGGTATACCATGGTTTGGAACAGAATTTGAACGTATAAACCAACAATCAGAAACTGAAGAAATGCAGCAGTTTAAGGATTCCATGGATCAATGGGGGATAAGAGACATTCAGGAAACTTTATACAACACTAGCAATTCAGATCAGGCTAAAGCTTGTTTTAATGTATTAGCTGAAAAAGGACAAATCAGATGGGATGATCCAAAGCTATGGAAGGCAATTAATAATCACACTGATATTAATCATAAGATTCCACAACCTATGGAAGGAATGGATCCTTACATGCCTTTTAGAGAAGGAGCATCACAGAGTTCAGGTCAATATTTTAATGGACAAAAAATTGATGGTAAATCTGCAATCGATTTTATTCCTGAAGCAATAGATTCAATTTGGGGAGAAAGTTCATATATTGATTGGAAGCGTCAAAATGATGGAGCTTTGGAAGATGGAATCCAAAAATCATTCAATAAAGCTGAAGAATTAGAATCAGATCCTAAAAATACCGGAGGTATTGCAAATGAGTTAGCGGTTTTACTTGAACGTCATATGCGTGGCGAATATGTTGATCCTTCGGAATTTGAAGGAATGCTTCGATTTATTATTGAAATGGGTAAAGCCAATGGTCAGCATAAAATGTACTATCTATTAATGGGTACAAGTGCAAAGGATCCTCATGGCAGAACTATTATGGGATGGGATCGAGTAGGTCGATTTATTAGTAAATACAGTAATAATTTCCCTCCACTTGATTACTACAGTGCATCAAATAGAGCTCCAAAACGTGATCTTGAAACAGGAGAAATATTTGAAAGACAGTGGGTTAGGCAGGATTTTGATAAACTGACAAAACCATGGGTGAATCAAATTAGAGCAAATGGTGGACATGTTCCTACAGTACCACCTCAGGGGTCATGGGACTTTTTATGGAAAGAAGTACTTACATCTGATGCATTCCAGATGCGTCTTGAAAAAGGTATTAGAGCTGCGCAAAACATGGATCATGATGATTCGCCTTTCTTTATCCCGGCCTTAAAAGAAAGTGAAATTGAAACCGCTTGTGCGGCATCCGGGGGTGAAACCAAGAAATTTACAGTACAAGGTTACAAAAATGGATATATTGGATTTGGTTTGAGATTGAAGTATTTAAATGAAAAAGTAGAAGAAGAAAAACAATTTGAAGATAAAGGTGAAGTTGGATTTAGTGATCAATATTTAGCTAAAATGATTGCTTCATTTAGATCATACATGCGTTATGATTCAATTCTCGATTACAGATACAGACGTAATGAAGCTTCAAGATTGCAGAGATTTAATTCAAATGACTTTAAAACAGGGTGTGTATGGGATGGAGCACATGCTATACAGGATTATCGTAATGAAATGAAAAGTGTAATTATGGAAGTTATTGAAGCTTATGGAAAAAAAGACGACGAAGCACTAACAAAAACTCCTTTTACCAGATTGGAATCAATTAGAGGTGATAAGGAGATGAAAAAAGAACAGGATAAAATTGAGAATGCAGTTGAAAACTGGGGTCCTACATTTGAAAAAATGATAATTTCAGATGATGGCGGTAAGAAATTTTTAGAAGTTATAAGCAAAAGATCGAAAACATTCATGTTTGATAAAATATCTGATCAAAGTCCTCAGGATAGAATCCGAAATAAGATGGATATGTCATTATTTGAAGCTGATCGAGAAGAAACTACTGATGCAGAGGGCGAGATTTAGGAAGATGCAGTCTAAGAACCAAGACAGTTCTTAGAACACGCGGTATTCTAAGAACACTGGGAGACCTTAGGCTTTTTTATATTTTTTTTAGAAAAATTTCATAACTTTTATGTATGTTGGGTGCATGAGAAAACCTGCATTGCGTGCGAACATGCCTTACCACATAGTTAATAGAGGATCTAACAGGATGCTGCTTTTTAAGAAGCCAGAAGATTATTATTTTTTCCTTAGTAAAGTTGTGCAGTTAAAACGTCGTTATAGAATAGAGTTGGCGATTTGCTGTTTAATGCCCAATCATTTCCACTTACTTTTGTGGCATAAAACAGAAATAAAACTAATTTCAAAATTTATGATGGCTTTGCAAAATTCATATGCTTTGCGATTTAATAAAGCTTATGATCATTTTGGTCATGTTTTTGAGGGAACGTATAAGCACAAACCAAAAGCTACAGCACGAAGCTATGCAAATGCTGAACAATATATTAGACAGAATC
>JAUVDZ010000118.1 GCA_030595015.1 Candidatus Peregrinibacteria bacterium
TGCCCAATCTCATAAAAAAATCCGTCAAGTTCTCGATTTGCTGCAACTTGCGGATCTAATTGTCGGATTGTTCCTGCTGCTGCATTACGTGGATTTGCAAATGGCTCGTCGCCATTAGCTTCTTGTTCTTTGTTTATTTTGTTGAAACTTTTTAAAGGTAAAAAAACTTCACCAGATAGTTCAACATCAACTGACTCATTTAACTCAAGTGGTATTGATTCAATTGTTTTAACTGTATGAGTCACATCTTCGCCTTCAACTCCATTACCTCGAGTTAATGCACGGCTAAATTTACCTTTTTTATAATGAACAGTTATGTTTAAACCATCGATTTTAAGCTCACAAATAAATCTGATTTTTTCACCTGGGACTAATTTAGAAATTTTAGTACCCCAATCACGAATATCTTCTGCTGAAAATGCATCTTGAAGACTCTTTTTAGCTGTAAGATGCTTAACTTTTGCAAAACGTCCAGATAATGCGCTCCCAACTCGTCTGGTTGGAGAATCATCAGTTATAAACTCAGGATAATGATTTTCAAGTTCAATAAGTTCTTTTTTAAGAGAATCACGAACTGCCTCAGAAACATTAGATTTATCTAAAACAAAATACTCATAATTTCGCTTTTTAATCTCTTCTCTAAGCTTTAAAATACGCTGTTTAGTCTGGTCTTTATCCATTAAATATGGTATAATTTAAAGAAATTCGAACTCTTTACGTATTATATCAAATGGACGACCAAAAACCAGAAATAGTTAAAAAACCGGAAAGTTTAATAAATAAAGATCTGATGAATACAGGCGTAAATGATGAAACTCAAAAAATGATAAATACGCCAGAATCAGATCCTACTGGGATTGATGATACTGATACAGAATTTATTGAAAAAGTAATAAGAAGAGTAGAGGACAAAAGAATCGATCTTCACACTCCTGCAACACTTTTAAATTTACCTGTTTATGACGAATTAGGAGATGAAGCTAAAAGTATTGTTGATCTAAATGGATTTAATCTACTGGCTGAAATCCGACAAATAAAAAAACTATGGGACTTAGGAGATAAAGATAGCTTTCAAATTCAAAACTTAGTTCACCGAATGCGTCTCACTAAACAAACAATAGAAAAAGATCACGGTGACTGTTACATAATTTAAATTCATGAGTAAAAATGCAGGCCCAAAACCAGGCGCAGAAGAAACTCCTCCTACTCAAGCAAAACCAAAAGAGAAAAAGGAAGAATCAAATATACTGAAAGGTTCTCAACTTGAAAAACTTGGAGGTGTTATTGCTTATGATCTTAAACAATTAATGACAATTTTTGGAAAATTTTATGCTAAAATGCTCAATTTTGATACTTCAAAGTATTTAGGTATCGAAAATCCACGAGAACAAAAAGAAGCTTTAACTAAGCTAGAAGCCAAAATCAAAGTTCCAAAAATCAAGAACATTGACAAATTAAAAACAACAATTAAAAAACCAAAACCAAAAGACTCTTTAGTGGCATATTTATACAGAGCTTTAAATGTTCCAATTCCAAAATTATCTGAAGTTAAACCTAAAACTAATAAAATCAAATTGCCACACTTAACAAAGCAATTAAAAGATTCAGGTGTTTACTCTTATGAAGGGAAAAACGCAATTATGAGCCGTATGAAAAAAACCCCCACTAAATATAAAATTGGTGATTTAGTTGTTTTACAAGGAACAAACGGAGAATTTACAGCTGGTCTTATTCTGGCTATTAACGATCAAGAAGTGGTCTTTCAAAATAATGAACTCTCTCCTGTTAAAAGATCAACAAATGAACTGTTCTTAGCGTATCATTTCAATGGAAACACAAAGGAAATTCCTGAAAAATTGACGCAAAACCCTGTTTAGCATTATAATATACATATCAAACAAAATATAAATGGCAGATTCAAACTCACAAAACGACGATAAAGTAATCAATCTTCAAAAAGCTCAAATCAATGAAGCAAATACAATTCATGATGATGATCTTTTGGCATCTGAAGACGCTTTATTGGGTATAGGTGGAGGCGATGCCAGTGGAGCGACAACTGCCACCAAGCAATCCAGTCAAACCAAATTTCACATTCCAACTGCGATTAAAGAAGACTACCCTGAATTAATTCCATTAATTCTAAAAACTGAATCAATGGATGATGAAGAACGGGAATATTGGTTTCAAATTTTACCAATAATGACTGATGATCAGGTAATAAAATTAAAAGAAATTCTTGTAAATGAAAAACAACAACTTGCTAAACTTGATGCTGATTATGAAGCGGAGTTAGATAAAATAAATGAAAAACATTTAAATGAATGGCAGGCTTTTGAATATGAACAGGAAAGAGATGAAATTAAAACAAAAGAAGCTAGTTCTGAAGCAGCTGAATCTTCACTTGAAGAAGACCTTCTGAATAAACTGGACGAACTTTAAATTTTCACAGGTCTGGCAAATACAATCAGCCTTTTTAAATTTGTGCCAACCGGAGTACAGGTTATTAAAGTTAAACGATCTTCGCCTGACTGAGTTAAAACATCAACCTGAGTTGGTAAAACAATTCTTGTTTCATATACTTCATAGTCAAATCTGTCCTGATCATGATAAACATATAATTTGTCGCCAATCTGAACATCATGTAAAAGTGCAAAAACATCTTTAAATCGTCCAGGATCCCAGGCAAAGTATGAACTATGACCTGTTATTACCATATTCCCATCTTCATCCGGAAAAGCAGTACTTGGATAGTGTACAACTCCGTCTCTTAAGGCTTCCTGAATTTGTTGTTCCAGCTTTCCCCAGTCTCTATTAACTAATGCTTCAGAACTAATAGTAACTACTGGTACGTTTTTATTAATTCTGGGAATAATAATTCTTGTATCCGGAGGGCTTACATTTAAACCGAATTCAGGTAATTCATTTGGATCTTCGCTTAAATCCATCAAATCGTCTGATCCTCTTACCGGAAGCTTATATTCAATTGTTTCAGGCTGAAAAAGTCCAAGTTTATTGAAAATTAAAGTGCTGTATGCGTTCCAATTCATCATAAAAAACAGAACAATAAAAATAATTGCAGCAGAAGAGAGAAATCGTAAAGTCCCCCACAATTTATCTGAAAAAGTTTCAACAATTGGTTTTGCTAAATCTTCTTTTAAAGTTTTATGAAATTTTTGCACAGGTATAACTTTTCTACCCTGATCATTTTCGTGACCAATATGAAGCGTAAAATGTTTTTCTTTAATTTTGTTCTCTTTTTTCTTTGGCATAAATTATTTATATAAGACCTTGTCTATTATAGCACCTCCCAGTACTTGTGTCCTTTTATAAAAGACCACAGATTGACCAGGTGTAATTGCTCTTTGAGGTTTTTCAAAAATAATATGTGCTCTATTACCTTTTTTAATTAGTTTTGCCTTTTGTGGAGGAAATCTATAACGAATCTTCACATTTAGCTTATGTTCGCCATCTTTAAACTCATCTTC
>JAUVDZ010000050.1 GCA_030595015.1 Candidatus Peregrinibacteria bacterium
AACATCTTGAATCACTAACAGATGAAGAAAAGGCATTATTGCTAAGTGAAATTGAAACTTCACAAGGTAAGCGAAATAAAGATATGATTTTGTCTTTTGATATTTTAGAGGCAATGAGTGCAAAATCAAGGGTTTATAGGGAAAAGTTGACACTTAAAAAGCTGGTTGGCTTTGCAACATCAAATATTGGTATTAACTTTCCTCATTATTTAATTCATGCTTTTGTAAGATATGCCAACAAGGGTGTGTTTAATAACCTTGTTTCACATGGGAGTATTCCAAATGGTGTAAAGAATGAGTTCGAACTTCCTGTGTCATATAAATTAGATGCCGCTATTGAATATATGGAAAGCTTAGATGAAAAAGAGTTTACGGAAAGATTTGGAATTGACTATAAATCGAGCTTAAGAGGACTTTCAGCAGGAAAAGGATATGGTGTTGCAATAAGCAGAGAGTGCGTTCGTGCAGAAATGTTTGGGATGTATATGAGAACATTTAAAATAAATGCAGAAACAACAGAAAAAGAACATGGTAAAAAATGCGATGATTATGTTAAAGAATTTGAAGAATGGGCAAAAGACAACGGAAAACAACCAGTTGATGATTATTATGGTGCCAATGGTTATTCAGATAAATAGTGGCAACCTAATGATTGTTTTCTTTTGATGGCAGATTTTATAATTTGAATTGAAATATTGAGCAAATTTCGCGCTTCCAGCGATGAGATATTTTTTTGAACATGACTAAATTTATTATTCAGGGCTTGGAGTTGCCGTAAGCCATTTTTTAGACCTTGTGTGGTGCGAGAAATACCCGCATGTTTCCACATAATTTTCTTGATTTTGGATTTTAAATTGCTAGGCTGATTTTTGAATGAAATTTTAGAAAAATTGGGGTATTTGGGAGATTTTTTCTTCTTAATTTCATGTGCAATCCGATGACTGAACACAATTGCTTCGAGTAATGAGTTACTCGCTAGTCTGTTTGCTCCATGAACCCCAGTGCACGCAACTTCGCCAAAGGCATAAAGATTTTTAATCGAAGTTTCACCCTTGAGATTTACTTTTACGCCGCCGCAAACATAGTGAGCAGCAGGGGATACTGGTATTTTTTGTTTAGTAAGGTCGAATCCGTGTTTTTTAAGTTCTTTGTAAACGTGCGCGAATCTTTTTCGTAAATATTTTGAATCTTTGTGAGAGATATCTAAATAAATCTGCTCTTTTTGATTGTAAATTGCACGAGCCACAATATCGCGCGACTTCAGCTCATCAATAAATCGTTCACCTTTTTCATTTACAAGCTTTGCTCCTTCTCCACGTAAGGCTTCAGTTAGTAAAAAGCGTTTTTTTCTAGGAATATCCAGGGCAGTCGGATGGAATTGAATAAATTCGAGATCCTGAGTTTTTGCGCCTGCTCTGATTGCCATTGCTAAGCCATCGCCAGTTGATATTCGTGGGTTGGTTGTATGTTTGTAGGCTTGTCCGAGTCCACCAGTTGCAAGAATTACAGCTGAAGAAAATAGTTGAAGTGTGCGATTGTTTTTTAGAACTTCAATTCCATAGCATCGATCGTTACGAACCAAAAGGTCAATTGCAAAAGTATCTTCCCAGACTTCAATTTGAGGATCTTTTTTAACTGCATTAATAAGCGCTTTTTCAATTGAATGGCCTGTGCGATCTCCAACAAATGCAACACGCCTGGTTGAATGGCCGCCTTCTTTAGTTAATTCAAGTTCTGATTTGTTTTTTTCAAAAGGAACTCCTAGATCTAAAAGTTTTTGAATTTCTTTTGGACCGTTTTTAACCATGTACTCGACTGCTCGCTTATTATTGTGAAAAGCTCCGGCTTTCATAGTGTCGTTTATATGTTTTTCATAATTGTCGATTTTGCCTAAAACTGCAGCAATTCCACCTTGAGCATAATTGGTTGCAGCTTCAATGATTTTCTTTTTTGTAACAATTAAAACTTTCCCTTTTTTGGAAGCGTTAAGCGCAAAGTTGAGTCCTGAGATTCCGGATCCGATAACAATAAAGTCGAACTGTTTCATGTTGCAATCTTATCATACTTTTGATAAGTTTGGAGCCTTGCCAGAGACGAACAGTCTCCTGCGAACGAAGACATATCGCGAGCAAAACGTGAGATCGTTTACGATCGAACACATTATCTAACCTACACTTAGATGTTACAACCTGAATTAATAGTGCCCGGAGGATCTCCGGAAAAAATGGATTTCGCTTTCAAATACGGTGCAGACACGGTCTATATGGGTCTAACCGGTTTTAGCATGCGAAGCCGTTCGAATGATTTCGATAAAGAAAAACTTAAGGAATCTATTGATAAAGCGCATGCTTTAGGCAAAAAAATATATGTGACTTGTAATATTTATCCTCATAATTCTAAACTTGAGGCTTTTCGTGAGCATATTAAATATCTTCGTGAAATTAAACCTGATGCTTTAATTGTTGCTAATCCAGGTGTGTTTTCGATTATTAAAGAGGAGTGGCCTGATGCCCGAATCCATATTTCTGTTCAGGCAAATGCTATAAATTATGGAGATGTTAAATTTTGGTATGAACAAGGTGCAAAACGAGTGGTTTTGCCAAGAGAACTTAATTTGAATGAGATCCGTGAAATTCACGAGAAGGTTCCAGAGATGGAACTTGAAGCTTTTGTTCATGGAGCGATTTGCGTGGCTTATTCCGGCCGTTGTTTGATGTCTCAATATATGACTCATCGAGACGCGAACCAGGGGATTTGTGCTCAAAGTTGTCGTTGGAAATATAAAACTTATTTAGAAGAAGAAGAGCGACCAGGTGAATATATGCCGATTGAGGAAGATGAACATGGGACTTATATTATGAACGCTCGCGATATTTGCGCATTGCCTTATTTAAAAGAGCTTGCTGATGCAGGTGTTGTTGGGTTTAAAGTTGAAGGACGATCTAAGTCGATCTATTATCTTTCAACTGTAACAAATGTTTATAGAACGGCGATTGATAATATGATGGATGGTCGTGAGTATGATCCTGAACTTTTAACTGAGTTATTGAAGACAGCTAACCGTGGTTATTCTCCGGGGTTTTTGGTTGGAACTTTTACTGAGGATGATATTCATTTTGCAAAGAATGAACCTAAGCAAACTTATAAATTTATCGGAGTAGTTCGAGAGCATGGTTTGGTTGAAGTTCGTAATAAGGTTGAGAAAGGCGCAGAAGTTGAAGTTTTTTCGCCTTCAGGAGTTTTTGATGCAAAGATAGAGTCAATGTTTGATAAAGAAGAAGAAATTAAAGCAGCTCATGGTGGAGCAGGGGAGCGATTGTTCAAATTTGATAAAGAGGTGCCGGAAGGTGCTTTTATAAGGCAGAAATGTTAGTCCCAAAAAGTAACGCCATCCCAAACATTTGAAAATCCTTCTTTTAATGCGTCTACATTTGTTTGTAGTACCTGGATGTTTGCATTGATGATTTCAAAAACCCACCAGCCAAGAAGTAAAAGTAAAATGAATGGTAGTAATTGAAGAGTGATTTGAAGAATCCAACGCCAGGTTTGAGCCCGATGCTCTTTTCGTTGATATTTCACGAGTTCTTCCAGTAGCTTATTGGTTTTTTCGAGTTGTTGTTCTAATTTTTGAGTCATATTGAAATTGATTATATTGAGTAAATAATTTGTTCAGCTTTTTCGTTCTTAGAAAGCTCTTTTTCTGCATAAAAAATTTGATCGGCAGTGTCCACGTATTTATCTTTTCTTTTATTCCAAATTTCTTTCAGTTCGTCTTTTAATGACTTGTGTTTTGTAAGTGCTGGACGTTCGTGACTTTTCTTTAACCTGGTTTCCAAAACATCCAAATCATACTTTAAAAATACAATTGTACCTGACTTCTTTAATACTTTAACATTTTCTTTATCTAAAATCACTCCACCTCCTGTTGCAATCACTGTATCTTTCTTTTTAGCAATGCTTCGCACAATATATTTTTCCTTTTTTCTAAAATAGAACCATGATTTCTTTTTTACGATTTCGCTTATTTTCATTTTTGTTTGTTTCTCAATAGTATTGTCGGTATCAACGAATTTAAATCGAAGCTTTTTAGCAATGATTTTTCCAATAGTTGATTTTCCGCTTCCTCTCATTCCTGTTAGTACAATATTTGGGATTTTTCTTTTTTCAACTTTAAGTCCGGCACGTGAAAGATCCTCAAAAAATGTAGGATAAGTTTTTGAAGTACAATCAGGATCAAGAATTTGAACATTCGGAATTTTCGAAGCTAAAACTGCAAAGCACATAGCCATTCGATGATCATCGTAAGTTTCAATCACAACATCACCGTGCAGTTTAGTTGGATCTCCATTAATCTCAATTCCATCATCTAATTCACGAGCATTGCATCCAACTTTATTAAGCTCAGTAACAAGCGCTTTAATTCGATCAGTCTCTTTTACTCTTAAGTTTGCAATATTAACAAGTCGGGTTTGGCCTTTATGAAATGCCGCCATAATCGCAACAGTCATTGCTGCATCCGGCATATGGTTTAAATCAATCTCGCCGCCAACTTCAATATCCAAAAATCCTATATCAGCCTGAAGCGAATCTTTATTAATATTTTGAATATCGAGTTTAACATCGTGCAATTGCTCAAGTGCAAAAAAGTACGAAGCCGAGCTAGCGTCTCCTTCAACTAAGTAATCGCAACCTTTATACTTTTGACCGGCCTTTATTTCAAAAGTTTTGAATTTTTGATTTTTAACGTTGATTCCAAAGTCTTTCATCACCTGAATCGTCATGTCGATATATGGCTTACTCACGAGCTCATCAACAATCACAATCTCAACATCTTGCTCTGCAAAAGGCGCAATCATCATAATCGCAGAGATAAATTGACTTGAAACTTTTCCACTAATCTCAATACGGCCGCCTTTCACACCATTTCCCTGATTTTTGATTGGAGGACATCCGTTTTTATTTGTACTTTCAACTTTAACGCCTAAATCACGCAAACCTTTCAATAAATCTTTGATTGGACGTTGGCTCATTCGAGCATTTCCATAAATTTTAGACTTAAAACCGCTTACAGACATTGCCGCAGTTAAAAATCGCATACCTGTTCCGGCATTTCCTAAATTCAGACTTTTTCCTGGTTCTTTGAACTCGCCACCACATCCAACAATTCGCAAATCGTTGCCTTCACGGGAAATTTTAACGCCTAAATCGCGCAAAGCTTCTAAAGTAAATTTTGTGTCATCGCTAAAAAGGGGATTGCGCAGCGTTGTTTCGCCATGAGCAAGTGCAGCAAGAACCAAAGCCCGATTTGTGTAGCTTTTTGAACCCGGAATCGCAATAGTTGCGCCGGCTTTGAGTTTTGAAGGAGTTATGAGTGCTTTTTGCATGCTTTTATGATGTCGCGGTTTGTAATTTTTTCTGTTAGGAGTACTCTTCCGATTTTATATGGCACAATATATAGAATTTTTCCGTCTTTCATCTTTTTATCCAGTTTTGTTGCTTCTAATAGCTTGCTCGCGGACTTAAGTTTTTCGTATTTAGTTGGGAGTCCATACATTTTAATAATTGAAGTGATTTTTTCAGCTTTTTTTGGTTTAAGCCATTTTTTATTAACAGCGATTGTGTTTATCATGCACATTCCTATTGCAACGGCTTCGCCATGCTGGATTTTGTAACGTGATATTTTTTCGATAGCGTGTCCGAAAGTATGGCCGTAGTTAAGGATTTTTCGCACTTCTGATTCTTTCTCATCGATCTCTACTATTCTGGCTTTGATTTTTATACACATTGAAACCAGTCGTTCTAAAACTTTCACATTCAGATCCATTATCTTATCTTTGTTTCGACGTAATAGCCCAAGAACCTTTTTATCAGCTATAACTCCGTATTTAATTGCTTCTCCAACTCCATTTAACATTTGTTTTTTAGGAAGTGTCTTTAAAAAATTAACGTTTATGTATACTTTTTCTGGTTGAGTGAATGTTCCGATTAGATTTTTTCCATAACTGGTATCAACGCCGGTTTTTCCTCCAACAGAAGAATCGACCATTGATAAAAGTGTTGTTGGAATTTGGATGTATGGAATTCCCCGCATGTAGATTGAAGAAACGAAACCTGCAACATCGCCGGTTACGCCTCCACCTAAAGCAATAATAGCGTCATCTCTAAAGAATTCGTTTTTTGACATTGCTTCGATTAATCTTTCAACTGTTTTTAATGTTTTGTTTCTTTCGCCTTCCTGAAAAGAGAAAACTTCAATTTTCACACCAGCTTTCCTGAGTTTTTCAGCTAATTCATTCCCATATAGTCTTCGAACCTTTGAATCACAAATAAGAGCATACTTATTTCCCCATTTATTTTTTTTTAAATCCACGATTAACCTCTTAAGATAATCAGTTTTTAAAAAGATTTCATAAGATTGATCAACACTTTTTTTTAAGGAAACCTGAATTTTGCTCATAAATTACATAGTTTTTCCAACTGCTTTTGCAACTGGCCGCATCTCATCCATCATATCTTTAAAGATTTCAGGAGTAAGAGCTTGCTGCCCATCGCAAAGTGCTTCGTCTGGTTTTGGATGAACCTCTACGATTATACCATCAGCACCAGCAGCAATAGAAGCTTTAGACATTGGCGGAATTAAAGAAGGTTTTCCTGCTGCATGAGAAGGATCCACAATAATAGGCAAATGACTAAGTTCTTTAATTAAAGGAACAGATTGCAAAGCTAGTGTTGAGCGGATTTCAGTTTCAAAAGTTCTAATTCCTCTTTCACATAAAATTACATTTGGATTTCCATTTGCCATAATATATTCGGCAGCTAGTAACCATTCTTTAATTTTCGCAGACATTCCACGTTTTAGAAGGACAGGTCTTTTTTGTTTTCCTAATTCTTCAAGTAGATTGAAGTTTTGCATGTTTCGAGCTCCAACCTGAAGAATATCTGCATATTCTGAAACTAAAGGTAAGTCACGAGTGTTTAAAACTTCTGTTACAAAAGGTATATCTTCTTCTTCAGAAACTCTTTTTAGGATTTTTAAGCCTTCTTCACCTAGTCCCTGAAAAGAATAAGGCCCGGTTCTTGGCTTAAATGCTCCACCTCTTAGGATTTTTGCGCCTGCAGCTTTTACAGCTTTTGCAGCCGCAGAAACGAATTCGTAGTTTTCAACAGCGCAAGGTCCGGCCATTACGCAAATCTCTTTTCCGCCGATCGTCACGTTGTCGCGAATTTTCACAACTGTTGATTCGTGTTTAGTTTCCCGGCTCACTAATTTATAAGGTGGCAAAACCAGCATTACATTACTAACTCCGCCTTTTGAGGCTATGTGTTGTTTGTCGAGGATTCGTTCATCACCGATAACTGCAATAACAGTTCTTTCAGTTCCGTAGAGTGGCATAGGCTTTAAGCCTTTAGCTTCAATTTCCTGCAAAATCGACTGCGTTTGTTCTTTAGTAGCCGACTTCCTCATTACTATAATCATTGCGAATTTTGTTAATATTAAGGGCTAAATAAAAATACCAGAATTTTTTGAGAGGGGGAAGGGGAAGTGTCTTTTTGGACCCTTCTGCAATTTTGCGACTTGTGCGCAGGTGAAGAAAGGTGAGTATACCCTCACGGTCGAAAAATGCAAGTTAAAGTTGGGTGTTCGTCTTGATTCTGCGCTTCTAATAAGCCATAATTTAAAATACACTTAACCTTAAACATATGGAAGATATACATGGAAAATTTGTAAAATATGGTGCGAATGCCAAGGTTTGGATTAATAAATGCAAGATGTTGTTGCCTGAGATTGATCGGCAAAGGATTTGGCATGAGAAGGGTTTCGGATCGATTTATGAATATGCGGCCAAGTTGGCTGGATTGAGCCATGGGCAAGTTCGTGATGCATTGTGGATCATGAAAAAGATTGAAGATAAGCCTGCATTATTAAAAGTTGCAGAGAAAAAGGGATTAGGTTCAGTGAGACCCGCTGCAACGATTGCAACACAAGAGACTCAGGAATTTTGGGCAGACAAAGCTGAAGAGATGCCTGCAAATACGCTCGAAACTTATGTTCGTGAATCTCGTCATATGACGAGAT
>JAUVDZ010000009.1 GCA_030595015.1 Candidatus Peregrinibacteria bacterium
ACTTAGGAGCCAGCCTTGGAATCACAGCATACGGCGCTATTTTAAATAACGATGGAACCTTCACTGTTACTGATTCCGGAACCGGTGCCGTTAAAATGTACAGAGGAGCAAAATTAAATAATACAAGCAATGGTACATTCACAATGTCGGGCACTACTGCTGAACTTTTGATGAGTAAATCAACAGGAGGCGCTTATACCAGCGAATGTGGTTCTGGCACAGATACAAAATGCCAAATCACAAACACAAACGTTACTGACGTCGACGCATTTGATATAAGCGGTCAGATCTCTTTATGGCAATATTCAGAATTGAACAATAACGGAAATATGGTAACAAGAGGTGCAAATAATATTGATATTCTTGAAAATAATACTACTGTAATTAACGGAACAAATGGTGATTTTGAATTAGCAGGAACAACTGAACAAGTATTTAATTTTGATGTTACGGTTGATAACGATGGAGCGATGTACACAAATTCAGCTTCGTTAGAAATGGCAGGCACAAGTTCACTTGATAATGCAAGTGGTGCAACTTTAACTGTTGGCGGAGCAGGGAATGATTTAACTTTAAATGATAGCTCGTTAATAACTACCGCAGGTGACATTGCGGTTGCTAACGACACAGTAATAAATGATGATGCATATATAAATCAATCAGCAGGAACTTTCACAACAACTAATCTTCGTCTTACTGATACAACTCCTACAACTCCATATTTAACAATGACTGGAGGAACTTTGACTGCATCAGCAAATATACATATTTACGAAGCCAGCATAGTAAATGTAAATGGCGGAACATTAACAGGCGACGCTCTATTGATTGGTAATGTTGCAACCAGTCTGGATGGAGGAACATTAAATATTGATTTAACCGGTGCTGTTAGCAGCTTAACTGGTGGCTATAATCATGTATATAAAGGAACTCTTGATATCAAAACAACAAGCACGGCTGCAACTCCTTTTACTTTTGATGATAGATTACATATTGATGGTGATGCTTTAGAAAAAGGAATCGTTAATCATTATGGTTCAGGAACTGTATCCGCAATTAGTGTCCCATATATTTATAAGTATGGTGAATTAAATATCGATAATGGAACCTGGGATCAAAATGGTTCAAACATATATATGTTCGCTGACTCTGTCAGTAACGATACTATTTTTAGTGAGTTAAATATTGGTTCAAATGGTACATTGTACGATCTAAACCAATTACAAATAGGTGCATGGGATAATGATAATTACGGTGGTGGGGGTAATCAGCCCGGTGGAACCTTAACAAATTATGGAACCATGCAACATGAAGGCTCTACTATTATTTACATTCGTCGAGGAGGACAATTAAATAATTACGGAACAATCGACTTGGGTCTGACGACTGGTACTCTGACAATGGACCCATATGAAGGTTATACAAGAACAAGTTATTTAATCAACCAGGCCGGTGCAACAATCACAACTAATAATTTCTTGAGTTATCACCCTGACCATATAATTGATAATTATGGAGATATTATTGTAAAAAATGATTTTGACCTTGGGAATAGTACAACTTATGAAGGCGGTTTATTTGAAAATGGAAATTCTAGTGGAACAACTCCGGGGTCAATTCAGGTTGGAGGCAATCTCAATGTATACAAAGGTGGAGAATTCAACAATAATGCTGATTCAACTGTAATGGGAATAACTACCGGAACTATTAATTATGATAATAATTATCAAGCACTTAAATATACAGATGAAACGCAGTGGTTTTCAACTTTTGGAAGAACGAAAGGTAGCATTTCTCTTGCTGAAGGAGATGTTAAAGCCGTTGATGACAATGGTTTAATTGGTGTGCTCTTTTTAGACAACGTAGATGAAAATCCAAATCCATTCCAAGACGATGAATTATTGATTCCTGTTTCTCAATTTGGAAATGCAACAGTTGATGGAACACTAGTTCAAAATGCAGAATTCACGACAGGAGACATAATAACAGGTTCTTCCTCTGGAACTACTGCTGAAATAGTTTCAGTTAGTGATTCAGGACTAACCGGAACTTTAACTCTAAAAAACATAATTGGAACCTTTGTTACCAATGAAGCAATTATAGGTGCAAGTCAGGGTAGTGCATTAACAAATGGAACTGCTGCAGGTGTAGATACCATAGATGCTCTAGTAGTAACAGGATTAGACGCAGCTTTAAATAAAGCAACCTTTAATCAATACGAAGGCACTGATGCTCCTTCTCAATCTTTCAAAACAGTAACGGAACACTTGACTATATATGCAGATGGAGTGGTAAACAATTATGATTATATCTCTATAAATAATTTAAATATGGGAACAGCAGGCGGTTATTACAATGGATTAATTGGAGGTGGATCAAGTACGCAAGATTCGTTCATATCTACTAATTATGGATCTATAGGTGGAACAGTGGTTATTGAAGGAACTTCAACAGATTATGCAAAAATTGAAATCAAGAATTTATTCTCTGTTTATACTGCAGGGGACGTAACGCTCAATGGAAACATGGATATCCTTGGAACCAGCGCAAGATTTTCAAATGGAGGAATATTTAAGTCCGGAGCAGATTCAAATATATATTCTGATAACTCAAATGCTGTAGACTTCGACCTTCAAAACGGCAGCACAAACACCAACTCTCCAAATAACTGGGTTCCTTGGACAGAACTTGGTGGAACTGTTGATGTTTATCAACTTCACGCTTCGAGTTATAGTACTGCTCTTAATAGTGGATATTTATGCCTTGGGGATTATAGTGCTCCTTTATGTGTGGATTCAGGCAATACAGTAACAATTCGTGATAATTTTTATGCTAAAAATGAAACAGGAACAGGGACTACTGTTGTTGATATAGCAGTAGATCTTGATCTGGATGCAGATCTTAAAGTTGAGTCTGGTACAAGCACTTACAGCACTGAAGTCAATCAACTTGCTTCAAGTACAATAAACATTACAAATAGCTCAGGACTTAATGTTATTCATCCAAATTCAACATTTAATTCAAATGGTCTTTTAAATATAGCTGGTAACAGCAGTACTTCAGGAACAGATTTTATTTATATAGCTACTGGTGGAAATGTAAATCTTAATTATACTGGCGCTGCCTACGATATCGGAAGTGTCTCTCTTCTTGCCTCTACAAATGCATCTGATTCAACGCTTACATTAGCCAACGGTGCAACTTTAAATCTTGACGACTACACAAACTGTACTGCAATTGGCAATTGTACAATAAGCCTACATGATAACAGTGGAACTGGTACAGGAGCAGCACTATTCAATGTAAACGGAACTGTTAATACAGTTGCTGGCACTGAACAATCAATTCAATTAGGTTCCACAGCTAGCACTGCAGGAGAAGGTGAATTAAACATTGGCTCAACAGGTACAGTTAATTTAGACAATACTTCTGGCGGTGAAGTCAGGGTTGATGATTCAGGTAGATTAACAATTGCAAATGGTGGTGTCCTTAGTTCAGACAGCCCAATGGATATTGATGGAATGTATAATGATGGAACAGGAAACCGCGGCGCATATATCGACGGAACTTGTACAGTTGATACATCTTTAGATATTGAAGCAACAGGAACTATGGATGTTGGTTCAAACGGTGTTGTAACTGTCGCAGGTTCAACAACCGACGTTTACGGTAACGTGGAATTAGACGGAACATTAAACGCAGGAGACTTAACAGTTTATTCAGGCGGAGTTATTTCATCAGGTGATGGAAACCACCTAACAACCGGCTCTGGCTGTGGTGTTGGCGGAAACTTCGGATGTGGAATTTCTACTGCTTTCTATATAAATGCAGATAATCTTGATGTTCAATCAGGCGGAGCAATCAGCTCTAATGGTGTGAGTTCTGTTGATCGAACAGGCTCAACAACTGGTGGTGGATCACATGGTGGTGAAGGTGTCGATAGTGGATCTTCTCCAACAGCAACATTCGGAGCAACAAAAGCAACAACTCCAATTTATGGTGAATCTGGTGAAAACACAGGAACTTTAGATGGTTACGGTGGTGGTGGTGTTAAAATTTTCGCAGACGGAAATATTACAATAAACGGAGCAATAAGCGCAGATGGTGCCGCAGGTACAACTTCATCAGGTGCAGGTGGAACAGTAATAATTACTCAAACACCAGCCAACCCTCCTTTAGCAGATGTTACTACAGCATTCTTTATTGGCTCAAACAATATCACAGCTGATGGTGGTAGTGGAACTAATCCTGGTGGTGGTGGTCGTATCGTTATTGACTCTCCTTTGATTGATGATCCTGATTTTGGATCTTATGATATGGGTGAAGACGGCGGTTCGGTTCATGCATTTGGTGGATCTAGTGGAAGTTTAGATGCTGCCGCTGGTACTGTTGTATATCTCGGTGATCGTCATAATACAGACGGAACTTTGATTATTGATCAAAACAGCAATGCTCCAGATAATAATTCTCAAACAGATTTATTTGATTCCCCAACATTCGACAGAACAGAAGTTGATAATAGCGCAGACGCAGACTTAACAGGAGCAACAACTCAGGTTTGTTACAACTTAAGCTCTACAGTAAGCGGAATTACTTGTAATGCATCAACTTCCCTTCCTGATAAACCAGACAACTTACACATTGAAGCAACATGGACAGGAACAACATCAGGCACGGCAACAGAAGAACCTGGATATCAGGTAGCTGATGGTGTAGGCAACACAGTTTACACAGTCGCAGACATCGGGCCGGTATTCGCAATGTACTTTAGAAATCCTGGATACACAGGAACTTTCCACAATACAGTTGAAATTCAGGTTGCAACAAGTTCTGCATTCGGTGCTCCCGGTGCATGTGCAACATGTGTATGGGACGCAACACAAGGCGGAACTGACGGTTCTATAACATTAACAAATTTAGTAACACATAATACCTGGACTCAAGATATTGAATATGCCGGAAGCGCTTTAACTAAAGGAGTAACTTACTATGTTCGTGCAAGATTCCGAAACGCAGGCAACACAGCTTCAGGCCTATGGACGCACGGAGATTACAATAGCCAATATAAATTTACGCCTATAGAAGGTTCAAATATTTCAGTTGAAGATTGTAATGATGGATTAAATGGAATGAAATTAACACAAGAAGGAACAGTTCCAGGAACAAATATGAGCCCGGTTTCAGGAGGAAGACATGGTTATGGAACATGTGATGTTCATGTTTCAACTACTGAAACTGATTGGGAAGTATATTACAGCATGGCAACAGGTGAAACTGATTTTGATAATGGACTTGGACAATCATTCGCTCAAACAACAGACTGTGATATTGAAACAGACGGCACAGGAACTCAAAATGAAAGTGGATATCAATTAATTACAACAACAGATACAACAGATAATACAGTTATAAATTCAAATGTTGGAAGCGACACACAATGTTCAGCAATTTGTACTGTTGATAATGCATACAATGCATCAGATTGTTACTTTGACTTTGAATTAATAGGAACCAAAGATACAATATTTGATACTGATAATGGTTCTGCTTCAGCCTTGAATGACGGAATATTTAAAATTGAAGGACATGCAAATGCTGTGGCTCTCCCTGCCAGCGATTATACTTTAGGAACAACCGTAACATTAACTGCAAACCCATAATATGAAAAAACTCACACTATACATAATCGGACTTTTTATTCTCTCAAGTGCAACAGCTTATGCAATTGGTGCGGCTCCGCTTCGTGTTCAGGTTCAGGGATCTCCTGGCGAAACACTTGAAGCAATGGTTAGAGCCAGTAATGCTAAAGAAGATGCAAAAATAATTGTTCTTACAAAAGGTGATTTTTATGTTGATGAAGATGAGTCTCTTCAGTTTATGTCTGAATATGATGAAAACAATAAACACAGTATGCAGAACTGGATTGAATTCATAGAAAATGATGTTCCAATTGATGGTAATGCTATTAAGGAAATCCCATATAAAATTAATATTCCTGAAGATGCGCAGCCAGGTGGATATTACGGCACAGTGTTTGTAAGCAGCAAAAATCCCGAGACAAAAGATGTAGCGGGCGTAGCAGTACAAACAGTTGTAGCTCAGCTCATTTTAGTTGAAGTTACAGGTGGATTAAAAACAGAAGTCGAACTTCAGAATTTTTTAATAAACAAAGAAAATCAAATTGAAACTGTTGTCTTTAATAAAGGCAATACACATGATTCAGCAAAAGGAAGAATCATATTAACAGATCGCAAATTAGATATTATTGAAGAACTAACAGTCAATGATGGTAAATCAAATTCACTGCCTGATAGACAAAAAACTTATGCAACCCAATGGGACCGATCAAATTATAAACCTGGAATTTACTATGCATATCTTGGAGCATCAACAGAACAAGACGACATAATTGCAGGTGAATTAAAATTCGAAATTAACAGAGACTTAAGCCTTAAACATCTTAAATTAACAAAAGGCAGAACTTACGAAATAGCAAAAAGTTTATATAACGATTTCCCGATGATTCCAATAGTTGTTGTTGGATTCGAATTATTGGTGGCATTGTTATATTTTGCATTTAAATTTTTCAAAAAATCATGAAAAAACTCGCACTATACATTTTAGGTCTTTTCATTCTAACAAGCGCAACAGCTTATGCAATCGGCGCTGCTCCTTTACGTGTAGAGTTCACATCACAACCCGGCGAAACTGTTCATGGGCAGGTTAATGTATTTAATGATTCAGATTCAACACAAACAATTGTGGTTGGCAAAGGTGATTTCCTTGTTAATGGTTATGAAGAAGTAGAATTTTATGAGGATATAAAAGAAGATAATTTATATAGTCTTCAGGAATGGATAACTATTCCAAATAATAAGGTAACTCTTGGGCCAAGAAAAAAAGGTGTAATTCCTTATGAAATTACTGTTCCAATTAATGCTCCATCACAGGGGTATTACGGTTCCTTATTTATTGAAACAAAACCAGATACAACAGCAAAAGAAATAGCAGGCGCAACAATTAGCGTACGTGTGGCTCATTTAGTTTTATTAAAAGTTGAAGGAGACCTATATGAAAAAATAAACATTGATGATTTTAGCGTAGTTCAGCAAAACGACCAGGGTTTAACTGAGTTTGATGTTGTTGTGGTAAATAAAGGGAATATACATAACTCCCCTACCGGAGAAATTGAAGTAATTGACGAACAGGGTAAAGTTATTCAAACTCTTCCAATTAATGAAGCTGAATATAATGTTCTGCCTGAAAGCAAAAAAACTTACAAGGCTAATTGCAATGCCGATGAAATCCCTGCCGGACATTATTATGTAACTTTACATGGTAATACTGATGCCGGTGATCCTTTAGAGGCAGAGATGAAAATCAGAGTAAGTGAGAATCATACAATTGATATTTTAGAAAAGAATTTAGAAGGAAGCAACGGTCGCGCTTTAAAGGAAATGCTTTCACAAACACGCATTATTAGAAATTCAATCATTGCAGTAATCGGCATTTTGCTCTTAACAATCTGCTTTGTAGCAATTACAAAATACTGTTTTAAATGTTCAAAATTCTTAAATGAGAAGAAGACAAAAAAGAGAAAGCCTAAAAAAAGGCTTGTAAAAGGGAAGAAAAAGTGATAGAATGGATTAATGTGTTAAAAAAAAGTTCAACCAAGGAGTTGACTCTCGAAAAGAAATGTAGTATAATATATCATGACTGTAAACAAAAACATTAACAAAAATACGACTAACTAATTTATAACTTCCGTTGTGGTCGAGACGGTCGACAGGGGACACAGGGTAAAAAGGGATAATTGTAAACGTTTATAATTCTAACAAAAAACAAAATGAAAAAAGTATTAGCTATTTTAGCTCTTACAGCAATCGTTGCAGTTGCTTCAGTTGCTCAAGCTGCTACTACAAGTATCACTGGTACTGTAGACGGCGCAAACACTCTTGGTAACTGTACTGCTACTTATGGTGCATCTTTAAATAACAATATCACAGTTGTTCAAACTGGTGATTGTACTGCAGCTTTAGTTGCAAATTCACCTTATAGTATTGCTTATCAACATGTTTCTACTACTCTTGCTAGTGCAGGGGATTCTATCGCTACTATCGTTGAAACAACTACACCAGCGGGTGTAGATCTTTGTGATGCAGGTACTAGTTGTTGGTCTTACAAAGTAACAAACAACGACACTGAAACTATCACTTACGAAACTGACACTAATGGTCAGGGTACTTTCGATGCAAACGAACATGCAATTGAAACTGGTAACGTTACTGTAAGTTCAAGAGCAGCTGATCTAGGGTACTACAGTGGTACTTTCGTAGTTAACTACTATGGTTCATCAGACGGAACAGAAGAAGCTGACACTTATTCAAATACTGATGGAGTTTTAACTCTTACTTAATTTGGATTTAAAAAAAAGCAGGATATTTATATTCTGCTTTTTTTTTATGTAAATAATTGTTATAATTCATGAAGCTATTTTTAATCCAATTAAGATGTATTTGAAAAAGTTTCTTTCGTTTGTAACCTTGGTTAGTATATTTCTAACTTTTGTAGCAACAGCGTCTGCTGTTTCAATTTCTCCAAATCGAAAAAATTATGAAGTTGCTCCTGGTGAAGTCATAGAAGATACCATTAAAATAACAAATACCGAAGCTTATCCTGCTATTACAAAGATTACTGTTTTAGATTTAATACCAGATCCCGCATCAAAAAATATTCAATATGTTGACGTCCCTCAACCTCGTGGATTATTAAACTGGATTACTATACCAGTGACTGAAAAATTGTTAGAACCAAGCGAATCATATGCATTTGAATATACCATCAATGTGCCCAAAGACGTGGCAGCAGGGTCATATAACACTGAACTATTTGGAAGCGCTAGTGCTCCTGATGAATCTGGGACACGTGTAGGTGTGACATCGAGGGCTGGCGCTTTGGTAAACGTCACAATTGAAGGCGACTATATTGAAGATTTAAAACTTGAAGAATTTAACTTAAATGCTGCCCAGTTACAGAGAGGCAATATTACATTTGATGTAAATTTAAAAAATGATGGAACGATCACTGAACAACCATTTGGAAATCTAACAATTTTTAATGAAAAGGGAGAACAGGTTAAAGGTGTCCATGCCATTAAAAAAACATTTGAAGAACAATCTGTTGTAGTAGAGAGACAAGATAAAATCCCTTTTAATGTTGCTAGTCTTGGAATAGTCCCAAATAGTACCAAAAACTTTCAAATCTCATGGGTGGATAGAGAAGCAACTCAAGGTAAATATACAGCGAAACTTGAAGTGTTTTATGGTGCAGACAGTTTAAAATTGGAAGATGAAGTCGATTTTGAAATAAGTGGAAATTTCCACATTTCTGAATTCAACGCGGATAATTTTTTCAGTTCTTCATTGCCTGTACAGTTTAGTGTGAATTTAACAAACAATGGTACTGTGGACCTTGCTCCAAAAGGTTATTTTGAAATTAAAAATGCAATTGGATTTCAAAAAATGAGAGTTGATCTTACTTCTGAAGAATTACTAATACCGGGTGGCGAATCAAAAACAATTAATAATTTAGTATGGGACAATAGCTTTGCCTTAGGATTATATTCTGCTACTTTCAATTTAGATATTGAAGGACAAATATACTCTGAAACTGTATCATTTTGGGTTATTAGTTGGTGGCAAACTTTAATTCTAATAATTGTATTGGCATTGATTATTTTGGGCTTATATAAAGGAGTTCATGGATATATGAATATTCAAAAAAAATTAGCAAAAACTGAAAAAGAGTTAGAAAAAGTTGAACATGTTGAAAATTAAACGAATAAAATCAACAATATAAATATGCAAAAAGTCGCTAATCGACTCTTGTCATTAACGGCTTTTTACTGTATAATATAGATGAAAATAGAAATAAAAATAAATGATAAAAAAACTTTTTCAAACAACCTGTGTCTGCTTATTAATAATTTTGATGTCACCACATCAGTTTATTACTTTTGCGGCAAGCGTAAGCGTAACCGGCGTAGTTCTCCCATCAGACGCTACTAACCTTGCAGCTGTTGATGCTGCTCCAGGGACAGGTGAGGTTGTTTTAACTTGGACAACAAGTCCGACCCCAAATATTAATATTCAAAGAATAGAAATTACGGGACCTCAAGGTCCAGGCGTTAACTTTACAACAAAAGATCTTCCATTTCAGATAATTGATGGAGGTGTTGGTCCAAATACAACAGACGACTATTCAAATTATGCTCCTTCTACAAATATTACAGGCTTAACTATTGGAGAAACTTATATAATTAGAATTGTTTCTATTGCAGGTACATTAGAAAGCCCAGGCGCTGCCCCAGGTGCTTTAATCTTCTTTGTTCCTGCCGCTGCTAACCCAGCCCCAATTCTTCTTCCTGAACCTACAGTAACAACAGGCACAGACAACACATTGTATTGGACTAATGGTGGAATTGATGATGTAACTTTAACATGCAGATTAACTGCAAGTTTTGCTGATTTAAATGTTGATCCTTTGGGAACAATTGAAGAAGACAGTGGATGGATCCCTTGTCCAACATCAACAATAACTTATGACCACACATTTAGTGGATTAACTATAAACTCAACATATTTCTACCACGTACAAACAAATCATCCGATCGACGGACTCAGCCCATACTCAAATGTTGAATTCTCACAACAAACCTCAAGCAGCAGCACAGGTGGCGGCGGAGGTGGTTCAACTGTAGCGTGTGGTAATTCAATTTTAGAATCAGGCGAAGAATGTGATGATGGTAATAGAACTCCAGGTGATGGATGTAATGAATTTTGTAACATAGAACCTGCAATATGCGGAAATAACATAGTAGAAGCACCGGAAACCTGTGATGATGGAAACACAACAAGCGGAGATGGATGTTCAGACATCTGTTTAGCAGAGGCTCCAATTGAATGTGGTAATGCAGTTTTAGAAACAGGCGAACAATGTGACGATGGTAACCTTTTAAATAATGATGGATGTTCAAGCTCTTGTACTTTCGAAGTTCCCGAATTCTGTGGAAACGGAATAGTGCAAGCCCCTGAACAGTGTGATGACGGCAACAACATCTCTGGTGACGGCTGTAGTGCAATCTGTGAAGTAGAGCATGCAGCAGCGCCTGTTTGTGGAGATGCCTTCAGAGAAGATCCCGAAGAATGTGACGATGGAAACCTAGTGGACGGAGATGGCTGTTCAGCAATTTGCACACTTGAAATCCTTCCGGCATGTGGAAACGCAATTTTAGAAGCGCCTGAAGAATGTGATGACGGAAACCTTTTAAACTTTGATGGATGTGATGAATTCTGTATAGAAGAAGAGATCGTAGAAGTGTTTCTTCACATAACAGGTAGTCCTGAACATAGAAAAACAAATTATTATAATCTTCCTGAAGATGAAAGAACAACTTCATCAGAAGACGAATTTAACCTTTCAGCTCTCTTAGACTTTGCTTCTGCTGACTTGTTCAGAATAGATAACACGCCAAATCTGGGACTGAATGCAGACCTATTGCTATACAAACCTGCAGTAGGCAGTTTAGACTCAGTGGGTACAACATTAGACAACTTTGGTGAAGGATTTGTAGCAGTTGAAGTAATAACCGGTTCTTATGATTTTGCGCTTAACGGAGAGGCTCACAACAACAGAGTCCTACGAAATATCGTAATTGACGGAACAATGGAAGGTGAAATCGTCGAACTAGACTTCACAAAAGCTGAAATACAACAGCTAGTAGCTGGTGACACCCGCGACGACAATCTCGTAAATGCACTTGATATAGCCACAATGCTTGGTTCATACAAAGCAACAGGCAATAACGTAAACGACCTCAACAAAGACGAATCTCCTATAGTAAATGCAATCGACATTGCAATCCTTCTCTGGAACTACAAAAAAGTTGGTGAGGTATTGTAAATTTGTTATAATAGACACATGAATACAAGCTTAATTACAAAAAAGATCATCCCGATCCTAAAAGAGCAGGACGTTTTAAAGGCCGCATATTTTGGATCTTTTGCACGTGGAGAAGCAAAAAAGAATAGCGATATTGATATCTTAATTAAGCTCAAGGGTGGCAAAACACTTCTCGATCTAATTGAAATCAAACAAACTCTTGAAACAATATTAGGAAAAAAAGTGGACCTTATCACTTATAATGGCCTGAACCCACTTTTAAAAAAGGCCATTTTAAAAGAACAAAAGATTTTTTATAAACGTTGATTGACACCTCGACACTGAGGTGAGTACCCGCGCACCAATTGAACTGAAAAGTCCAGTCCGAATGCGGGTTTTTTGAGTTAATTTTTGGTATAATAGTGCTATAAATTAACCAATTAAATATGGATGATAAAAAACTATGGAACCTTGGGTTGTCATACGGAAAGAATGCCAGGGCATGGACAAAAAAGTTTGTTGCTTTGCTTCCTGATATTGCAAAACGCGAACTTCATAAAAAACACAAATTCCAATCAATTTATGAATATGCTGCAAAAGTCGGAGGAGTTAGAAGAAGAACAGTTGAGTATGTGTTCCAAATTCAAAAACATATAGAAGACAAGCCGGCGCTTAAAGAAATCCTACCACGAGTCGGCGTGCATAAAATGAGAACAATCGTAACAATAGCCACAAAAGAAAATCAAAAAGAATTAGCTCAAAAAGTACAAACAATGAGCAAGCCGGCTCTTGAACTATATGCACGTGAGCAAAAAGCTCCAAAATTAGAAATCCCCCCTGGGGGGGATTTTAAAACCTTAAGTTTTCAGGTTGAACCAGAGGTTGAATTGGAATTGCGAAAATTAAAAGAAAAGGGAGAAACATTTAATGATGTTATGAAAAAACTCCTTGCAATGGTCCCAAAAAAAAAAGTAAGACCACGCGAGGTTCGTAAATCAAAGTCTCGGCCTATCCCTGCCCAAAAAAAACGCGAAGCATTAGCCAAAACCAATGGTAAATGTACGATCGAAGGCTGCAACAGACCGGCAACTGAAATCCATCATAAAAAACCCTGGGCAAAATACAAATCACACGACGAACTAAAACCACTGTGCCAAGACCACCATGAACTTGAACATCAATCCAACTCAACAATCGATCAAAGATTCAGACAATATAAAATGCAATTTTCATGAAACCACGATCGCAACCCGCCATGTCATAAAAAACATACAAAAACCCTTTCAGTTTTTAGCAATTTATGCTATAATATACCTAAGAAAAACAAAAATAAAACATGTTTAAAAATATCACTTCGTACATATTGACTTTCACGTTTGCTTTCATGAGCATTGCTCCTAATGCTATGGCAGCGCGTTTTTATGTAGAAGATAATCCTAATTTACGACAGGATTGTCCAGGTGAAATTCGGGTTATGATGGATACAGAAGGACAAAGCGTTCTTGCAGCTGATTCAACAATGAATTACAATGGCGTGCAAATGGCTGTTACAAATATGGCTTTAAGCGTTGCACTTCCTATGCAAACATATAATGTGATTGCCGGTGCAATTTTAGAACTTTCAGGAGCAAGACTGCCTGCAACCGGAGCATTTAACGGAAACGGCTTGTACGGCCTTCTTTCTATAACTCCTGCAGCAGATGCAACTGCAATTGATTTAAGCTTCTCTTCTAACTTAACTGTTGAAAATGTAATTGCAGAAGAAGGAACATTCAATAATATTATTACTTCGGCTACTGGCCGATCTTTTACTGTTAATGACAGATATAACGAAGAAGTTGACGGAGTAGGTTGGTGTAATCCCGACCTAAGCCCTCCAGATGTAAACTTTATCCTCCCTTCAAACGGGCAAGGTGGTGTGCCGGTTGATCAACCAAATGAAATTTTCTCAATAGCGGACAACAGAGCCGGTGTTGATATTTCTACTTTAAGCTACACAATCGAAGGTGTTAATTACGACGACACTTCAACTGCAAACGATATTACAGAATCAGGAGGCGTTTACAGAGTTGATACATCATTCACATCAAACTGGGCTGAAGGTCAAACAATCAATATAAGTGTATATGTTTGTGATTTAAATACTGACCCGGGTCCTAATTGCGGAACAACTAACGGAACCTTCCATATATATCAAACTCCCCCACCAGCACCTGTTTGTGGTGATGGTGTTTTAACTTATACAAACGGCGAACAATGTGATGACGGAAATACAATCGACGGCGACGGATGTTCTGCTCACTGTTTTATTGAAGTAGAGCCTGTTGAATGTCCTGTTTGTGAAGACTGCGAAACCTGCCCATCAGCTGGACTTGTTATCATAACTGAACCAGGTGAAACTATTACAGAAATTGTTGATATTGCCGGAGCTCCGGAAGTCGTAGAAGTTGATATTTATGAAGGTGAATATCCAGCAGTAAGCCAGTCAATCAGAGATTCAATTCCAGGTTGTACTCGTGAAGATATTATTGAAGATGTTGTTAGAGAATTTAATATTGATACCCGATATGCAAGTAAAGATGCACGTTGTTTAGAAGACCCTGAACATTGTATGCTGCCGTTCATGGTACATTCTGCGTATGAAAACGTAGACCCTGCAGGTGATCGATATTATCCTGACGTATATCTAAGCGGCGAACGAAAAGAAGCTTTATTAGAAGATGATTCAGGAGCAATCTCAAAACCTGCAAAAGAAGACATCCACCTAGGAACAAGACAGGGAATGGTACACGGATTCTACGAAGATACACTTAACTTAAGTCCATATAGACCCCAATGGAATATGTCTCGAATCGAGATTGTCAAAGTATTAAACTGGGCTGTGTTTGGACAACAATGGAAATATGAAGATGAATACTATGCTGAAATCGGAGGCGAACAAAACATTTCAAGTGTTAAAAAATTAGCTGCTGATCTTACTGAGTGGTGGTATCCAAGATATTACAACTTAGCTTGTGAAAAAGGCGTGTTCTCTTGTGATCCGCAAACTTCATTCGGAGCAGACGAAGTATGTTCTCCAACGTGGAAACGTGACATCTTCGCTCGATACAAAGTTTACTATGAAGGGCAAAAAGAGCAGGTTGCTAATCCAAGCTTAGATACAGATAAAGACGGAATCATGGACATGGAAGAAAACAATGTTTTCTTAACAGATCCTTTAAATAAAGATACAGATGGCGACACTTTAACAGACGGCGAAGAAATATTCACATACAAGTCTAATCCTAAATTAGCAGATACAGATTACGATACCCTCTCTGACAACGAAGAAATCCACATACATAAAACTTCACCAGTCCTACCCGACACAGATGGTGACGAATATTGGGATGATGAAGAAATCGAAAAAGGATACGATCCTTTAGATGCAAACTCTCATCCACAGGATTTAAACGGAAACGGAATTGATGACGACTGGGAATTAAAATACGGAATCAGCCCGCAAAATGGTAACGAAGACACAGATAACGACGGTCTTTCAGACTTATTAGAATACAAACACAACACAGATCCAACAAACCCTGATACAGACGGCGACGGCCTTTCAGACGCTGACGAAGTATTAGTTTTCGGATCAGATCCTCTTGTATTCACGCGAATTTCAGACCTTGGTGTACGAATAGTGAACTTAGTAGACGGAATGACAATTACAGATCCGCGACCATTCATCCAGGGGTTTGCCCCACAAGAAGGAATGGAAATTGAAGTAATCTTACGAAACGAATTCGGACACGAAGTGATCTTAGGCAAAACTACAACAGACATAAATAACGCATGGGTATTAGTACCTGAATTCGACCTTGTAGACGGCGAATTCTTCCTACTTGTAAAAGGATTAGACCCTGCAAATAAACGTGTATTAGAATCACCATTAATCAGATTAACGCTTGATTCTTCACTACAAATCGATCAACCAAAACCAGAAAGATTATCAGACTTCAACATAACAGACGAGGTATTATTAGAAGACGTTCGAATTGAAATCCGCGATTCTAAGCCAATATTAATTGGTCGTGCAGGATTCAAAAACAGAGTAATCGCAACATGGCAGTCAGTACTAGGAACTTCAGCAATCGTAGCTGACCTTGCTGGCGGCGAATTTAAAATAGAAGCGCCAAAAGAATTACCTTTCGGTGACCACACTGTAACAATTTACTCAGTGCGCGAAACCGACCAAGTCGTTTCTAAAACAATCACCCTGCATTTCAACATAGCAGAGCCGTTTAGCGGCGTACTACGCGGAATTGCCTTCGGAGAAGAGCTAATCTTCCCAGTGTGGTTATGGTTCATAATCTTCCTAGGTTCAGGCAGCCTATTCATGTACGGCGTAGTGCTTGATCGCAAACGAAGAAAAAGGAAATAAAAAAGAGCTTTCTCTATTAAAGAGCTTTCTTAGAGAAAGGCCTTTCTCTGCCCCTGTTTTTTAAAAAAATTTCACAATAATATTATAATAATTTAATCTAGATTTTAAAACTGTTGTGTATTCTAGGTGTATGACATTCACTAAAATACACAGCAATCGAGCCTATCACATCATTAATCGAGGCGTATCTAAACGAAAAATCTTCAAAACAGATGCGGATTATAAATATTTTATATTTCGAATTGCTTACTACAAACTTAAGCATAAAATCGATATTGAAATCTTTTGCATAATGCCCAATCATTTTCATTTTTTGTTTAACGTTGGCAATAAACCAAAAAACGTTGGCCTTTTCATGCAACAACTACAGTTAACGTATGCTAGATACTTCAATCGCGAATACAATCATTCTGGCCATGTTTTTGAAAGCACCTACAAGCGAATACCAATTAAAAACGAACCTCACTATAAATATATTTTTAAATATATCCTAAACAACCCTGTAGAGGCTGGTTTGGTTAAAACCCCTGAAGAATGGCCATACACAGAGTTTGCCAATCAACGGACTTTCTTAGAGAATCGACTTTAATAGAGAAAGCCCTTTCTCTGCCCTTGTGATATAATACCCACATGGAAACTTTGCAATTTTATGGATATTTATTTATAGGGCTAGCCGTAGCCATTTCTGTACACGAGGCAGCTCATGCGGCAATGGCATATAGGCTTGGCGATCCAACGGCTAAAAACCAGGGGCGCCTTACTTTAAACCCCCTAAAACACCTTGACCCAATTGGCACTTTAATGCTTTTTATAGCTAGATTTGGCTGGGGGAAGCCAGTTCCTGTGAATCCTAATAATTTTAAAAACCCCGTACAAGATTCGGCCTTAACGTCGTTTGCGGGTCCTGCGGCAAATTTTATCACAGCTCTTGTGATTTCCCTGCCGATTAAATATCTCGATATGCCGTTTTGGCTAGCGGATATTCTGTGGCTTACTTTTGATATCAATATTATCCTTGGAATTTTCAACTTACTTCCTTTTCCACCTCTGGATGGTTCTAAAATCTTTGCCATTTTTGTACCAAAGCGTTTTCATAAACAATATTTTGCATTCCTCAAACAATCTGAAGTTGGATTTTTGATTTTTATAGTAGCGGATATTTTCTTAATAAGAAACATCCTTGGATATTCAATTTTGTGGTCAGTTTTGAGCCATGTCTTTTTCTTTGTAAAAAGCATAATTTTAATAGGAGCATAACTTCTGTCAATCGCACTTTCAACACATGTGGTATATTTTGGCTTGTATAAGCACAATATGTTGTGTTTTGTCAAAACACGCACTTGCGCTCGGTAACACAAAAAGCTAAAATTATATTAACTCTGAAATGTTCGTTAGAACTTTTACATGCAAACCCAACAGCAATTAAAGGGGTTCCAGCTTTTTATAGACCGTGGTCTATAACGGAGGTCCCCCACCTAATATTTTAGGTTTGTGCATGTCATCCGATTCGACGGCACCTTCAGAGTTTTTTTATACTCAAATTTTGCCAAAAAAGAGCTTTCTTAAAAAAAAGCGCCGCGTATTTTCACAATACAGGCTCAACATCAAAACCCCTACAAAGCCCTTTGTTGCACAAAGCCCTACTTCACAATCACGTTTGCCGGAAGCTCAAACTTGATATCTGGCACCTCTGTGTTTTCCTGCACAGAAATCGCAACCTGGCGATTTGTTATATCCTGAATTGTAACTTCAATTTCAAGCGCAATCCCGTTCCAAACACATGCGCTGCCTATATTGTTAATCATGTAAACATTACAAGTTTGCCCCGCGATTACCTTTTTAGTGATTGGCTCGGGATCATCAGCTGAATCCTTTAAGCCCAACGCTTTTTTCACAAGAAAAACCTCCTGCTCTGTCGCATTCATATCTTTAAGTCGAGCATAATCCGCATTTTCTACTTTAACGGCCGTTGTTTTGTTCATATCTACAATATATCCGGTTTCTCCCAAATCTAACTCTAGTGAACTTTTCCCTGCTAAAGTTTTATAAAGCGCTTTTTGATCTCCTCGTAAATAAAGTGTTGCTTCACCCTCAAGACTACCAGTAAATTCATACTGAATAACTGCTGTATCAAATTTATACACCGCAACATCATTAGGATAGGTGTTTCCACAACCGACAAGCGTCAAAACAAACAAAAAAGGAATTATAAGTTTTTTCATGATTTTTTTATTAAATTTCTTTAGGAATATACCATAATGACTCAAAATTGGCAATCGCGCGCGCAATTACATCTATACAGTACACAGACAATTAGGACACCGTGGTATGATTAAGTCGCATAAACTAACCAAAAACACGATGTCCAAAGCAAAATTACACCAAATTAAGCAAAAAGTGAAAGAAAAAGCATTGGCAAAGATGCGATATCAGTGGTTTAAAGAATATATAAAAAGCAAGAATGTGTGTGCTGTATGCCGAAAATATGGAATCAGCCGAAGTGTATTTTATTATTGGAAAAAAAGAATTAATTTAA
>JAUVDZ010000052.1 GCA_030595015.1 Candidatus Peregrinibacteria bacterium
GAATGGATTGAACATCTGGAAACTAAACGAACTGCTTTGAATAGCGCAATTGAAGCACTTTCTTTAACAAAGGGTGGAGATATTGAACGAATTAAAAGTTCATTACTAGAAAGGCTTGAAAAAGTTGATAAAGTTTTGAGTGCACCAAAAGAAGATTTACATGGATTTTCACATGCGGAATATGCAAGCAGAGTAAACCAGGTAATAACAAGTGCAGATGTAGAAAATGAAGGTTCAGAAGAAAATATCAAGGCTCAAATAAGCCAATTGCATGAAGATTTTGGGAGTTATGAGGAAGCTTATAATGCTGGTACTGCCGCAGATTTGCAGAATTTACATAAACAGACAACTGAATTATCAGCAAGAAAAGAAAGATTAGAAAAAATCTTGAAAAAGTATGAAGGCAAAACTGAGGGGGAAAGAAAACTTATTTTTAATATTGAAAGACTAATTGCTCAAATTGATTTGAATCTTAAAGATTTACAAAATAAGAATGTTGCAAAAGGGAGGGCGGCACTACAGCGTGTTCAGATAGTCATGGCATCTTTGAAAGACAAATATCAGGAATATGCTGAACTTCGAGAAGTTCATCAGCATTATGTAATACTTGCTAAATCCGGAATTGATATTGATGAAGAGTCTAAGAAAAAGGCTCAAGAAACAGTAGAACAATTAGAATCAGCCTTACGGGAAGTTAAAGAAGGATTAAAACAGATTATATCTCAACGGTTGTATGAAACTAATCATTATGAAGGTTACTGGGAAAGTATTTTACAACAGACATTTATTGGTGAATTTAAAGAATGGACTTTGGAAACAGTAGAAGGTCTCGAAGAAGAATTCAATAAAAAAGTTCAAGCTGAGGAAAATATGACTTCTGAAGAAATATCAGAGTTGATAAAGCATTATGATGGAGAAAAATCTCAATTTAAAGCAACAACTCCTAAAGAAGCAATTAAGATATTTAAGCAAAAAGGATGGAGCAAAATTGAGCCAAGCATTGATAGATCAAAGTCGTTTATTCAGGAGAATCAAAAAAGATTAGATAATTTTAATGCAGAGTTGAAAAAATTAAGGCAATTAAAAGCTGAATCAAAAGGGATATTAGGTGATCGACAAAAAAAGAGAGAACTTGTTGAATTTCAAGCGGAAATATATCAGCATTATAACACCTCTGACATAAAAAGAAAAAGAGGTAGAATAGTAGATTATGAAGATATATTAACAGCTGTAATAGAGAAATATGAAGAATATATACGCAATGCTTTTAAAAACATTGTTTTAAAGAACAAGTTTTTAAGTGCAGTGGAGGCTGAAGACGCAAAAAGGTTATTAGACGAATTACAATCATTAAAAGAAAAACTAGAAAAAGGAGATAAATCTTAAACCTCTTCCACTTTCTCACGAGCTGAAATCAGCTCCTGATCTGTGAAGTCTAAGAAAGTATATGTCCAGACAGCAACTGAAAATACGTGAACTACAGCTGCTAAATAAGATGCAAAAATTATAAATACAAAGCTTATTCCTGCTAAAATTATCAATCCATATTCAGGCAGATTAATTGATGCATAAAAAGCCAGACCAGTAATAATTACAGCCGGAATAACAATAACAAGCATCATTTGGATTAAAATTCGCGCAGCAATAATCAACATTAAAATCACAAGCATAAATGTTTGTTGAACATTTAAAATCACCAAAGTACAACTTTTAACAATTCCACTCATCACACCTTCTCCATCAATTACAATATAATATTCAGCAAAAGTGAACAGAATATGCAGGATCAAAGCAACGACTGCTATTACAATTAACACAGGCATTAAGCTATTAAATGCGTTAGGCCCAAAATTTCTAATTATGAAAGCAGCTTCAGCACTTATTGATACAAAACTGAAAGTTTTAATAATTAATGAATATTCAAATAATGGCAAAAACCTTAACATTCCAAATTTAATGCCTTCTCCAAGTCCGGTTTTTTGACCGTTTCGTCTTCTTGCAACCACTTGTATCATTGAAGCATCAGCCAAAGTTGGGAGTAGTAAGAAAAGAATTCCAATAATAGCTGCACCAATAATCAAAGGCACACTTATTTCAATATTATTTTGAACAAAATTGAGAATATTTGTAATTAACTCATATGCAAAACTCTGCCCATGCCAATTAAAAAGCTCAGAAGTTCTAAAAGCCATTATCTGATATCCAAAATATAAAATTCCAATCAAAGTTGTCAGAATCGCAGGTACAAGGGCATACCACATAACCATCTTTTTGTTGCTCTGGGTGAATTGCCACGCCTCATAAATGAGCTCTTTATACTTCACAGTGTGATTTTAAGACTTCTGGTACATTTTAGCAGAGTAAAGGTTCATGAGCACTATCATTTTGATATCGCATCAACTTGACACCAAATCTCATTCCAAGTAATCTAAGCAAGAAGTCAATTAATGTCTTAATAATGGTGAAAAAGCACGATCAGGCAAATTCGATTACCTTTGAAGGTCTTACTTGGGAAAACATTTTAAGACCGACTGAAAAAACAACTGAAAGGTTGGGAAAAAAACATAAATTCCATCATCTTGATCTTGAAGATTGTCTTTCAAAAATCCAGAGACCAAAAATTGATGAATACGATAAATATCTCTTTATTGTTTTGCATTTCCCATATTATGATAAAACAACTGACAGCATTAAACAGGATGAAGTTGATATCTTTGTTGGTGGCAATTTTTTGATTACACTAAGCCCTGGAAACAAGGTTTTAAATAAACTTTTTGATAATGTAAGGCGTCGAATAACCCTCAAGAAAAAGTACATGGGTACAACTTCCGGTTATCTTTTGTATCATATTATTGATGAAATGTTTGGTGAGTGTTTTCCATTAATTGATAATCTGTCTGACGAGATAGATGAGTTGGAAAAAGGAGTATTTGAGTTAGAAAAACCGCGGGATATGCTTAAAGAAATTCTTTCAACTAAAAAAGATATTATTAACTATCGTCGCATTATCATCCCTCAAAGAACCATGATTGCGCAGTTAGAACACAAAAATAAGAAGTTTCTTCCTGAGAATTTAGATGTATATTTTGATGATGTGGTTGATAAAGTTGAGAAAATTTTCAATAACCTCGAGACTCTTTGGGATATTGTGACTTCGCTTCATGAAACAAATGAGTCAATTCTTTCGCATAATACGAACAACATAATTAAGATCCTTACGATCTTTAGTGTGGTAATGCTTCCTTTAACATTTGTTACCGGCCTTTATGGAATGAATGTAGCTGGACTCCCTGGAGCTGAACAACCTTTAGCTTTTGTTATGATCGCCGGAATTCTTATTAGTATTGTTTTTGCGATGCTTGTCTTTTTTAGAATTAAACGTTGGATTTGAATTTCGCGATTCTTTTTGCATTTCTTTTTCCATTTCTTTTTCCATAAGGAAAAACTTTTTTTGCTGTAGTTTTGATGTGATTGATTGAAGGTCTGTAATAAGGGTCTGGATTTCTTTATATGAATATTTGCGTTCTTTTCTAATGAAATTGAGTAACATGTAGCTAACCCGTTGGAATAATCGATATGAAATATTTGGGTGTTTTGATTTTTTAGAAGGATGATTACCTAAAAACTTCGCGCTTATATGCGTTTTTTTGCGAGGTTCACTTGCCGGTGCTTCTTGTGGAATCGGCTTCCAATTCATATCTTTAGGATTTAACGTTAATGGTTAGTTTCATTTTATCTCCGGTGAGCCATGCGATTCTTTCAACAACTGGTTCAAAGAATTCAATATATTTGCCTGGTTTTGCCGGAGCAGTGAGATTGAATATAAAGTGTCCAACTTCTCCTGGTTCAACTACAGATTCCTGTAGATAACCAAGTCTTGTTGATTTAGAAAATTGACTAATTCTGTCTTGAGGACTTGCTGTGCCTAAAGAGATTCGGTTTTCTCCGTAATTTTTCCATTTCACATTTCCTGTATTTTTGATTACTGCCTGCGCCATAACTTTTTCACCGGTTTTCACATTTGCATCTGAAAGTTTCAAATATTTAAATTCATAAGCGAGTTGTGGTTTTTCAACGATCGTTGGAATGAATATTCCATCCTCGGTTTTTGTTGTTCCATTGAAGTTTGGCTGAAGAGGAATGTAATAAAATCCACCTTCCATTTTACTTATAATCTCGATTTTGAAGGTTCCTGTTTCGCCGGGTTTAACCTGTGCCTGACTCATTCCTGAGCCAGTAACACTTAAGCCATTTTCAACGATTCTGTTTTTGTTGAAAAGTAGACGGGTTTTGTTATTCCATGTACTTGAACCAGTATTTTTAAGTTTAACTGTGTATGTAATTTTCTTTTCTGGTTGTATTTTGATTTCATCTAAAATTGGTAAATATTCAAATGCAAATTGTTTTTGTGAAGAATTTGGTTTTGAATTGTAATCCTGAGATCCGTTTAGTTTTGCAACATTATTACGGATTGAAGGTAATAGTTTATTGAGGTTTTCTCCAGGACATGAAGTATTCATTACATCTCTATGTCCCATTACGTTTGGTAGTTTTTCACCTCTAAAATATGATTCTCCTTTTGGATCAATACTATGCATTTGTGTTTTTTCTGAAATAAGATTTTCAAGGGCAGTTTTTGTTGCACTATTGAGTTGATTTTCGTCAAAATTACCTAGTACAGCAATTCCGATTGATCCTCGATTTCCTGCACCAGCATGTGCACCAACAACTCCATCTCCACCAAATCTACCTTCATAAATATTACCGTCTTCATCAATTATGTAGTTATATCCGATATCACCCCAACCTTTTGCGATTGTATGATAATAATAAATATCACGAATAGCTTTTTTAGGATCATCTAAGTCTTTTGTAGTCGCAGTATGATGAATAATAATCTTACTTATATTTTCAGGATATTGAAGGGGCCAGGTTAATAATTGACCTTTTTTATTATTTTCAATAACTTTTTTAAGCTTTAATTCATTTGCAAATCTAATATAAAAATCTGAAGCCAGAGTAACTAAAACCGGTTCAGGATTTTCATCTGTATAAAGTCTTAAATCTTCATTTGCATACCATTCATTCCGAGCAATTATATTCTGTAGATTTCGACTTTTAACGTTGATTGTTTGAGTAGCTGGCCTTTTGCTACTGGGTTTATATGATGGCATTGATTTAACAACTGGATCATCATTTGCATTAATATAAGTAAATTCAATATTTTTAACTTCAGGGCTAACCATATTGCTTTCAGAACTAAGAGCAACCTGATATTGAAAGGATTCAACAGGATTTGTAGTAATAATTGCAAAAGCTTCTTCTTCAAATACTTCCATTTCTACATCATTGAAATTTCCCCACGTGAGTCCATCAAAAAACCTGACAGACATATCAATATTTGTTCCTTCAGGCGTCTTTTGATTCCATGTCATTCCAAGACCCGTAAAAGGGAAGTCAGCCACTTTTACATCTGAAAGAAAGGTATATTCAGTATCTTTATATAAAGGTTTCACACCATCAAGACTAGCTGAAAGGTGCTTCTCTAAGCTTAAAGTTACGTCTTCATTAATATGCTCTAACAGTTTATATTCTGCCGGCATATTAAGTGCAGTGAGCGATAATACGATTGATAAGCCAAATAGTATAATTGCGAGTCTGATTTTTGTGTACATATTTGTTTGTGTATTTGTTTAGTTTTCCTTATATTCTAGCAAAAAAACGGACTTTTATCAATCCCGGATATTAAGAAGATATTGACACTTAATGTTTTTATACATACACTACAAACGAAATATTCCCTCTAGGACTAATGATTTATAATTTAAAGTATAAAAAGCAAAATCAGCTTGGCAAAGTTCTTCTTGAAAAAGAAGGTGAAATTGTCATAAATATTGATGAATTCCAGTTAAAAGGGAAGGGTGCTTCTGATATTGGTGAGAAAATTCAGTTCAGCAATATTAAAGAATGGCGAGTTAGAGACAATTATGTGACTTTTACTACAATTCAGAAAGAAAAATATACTCTGAATAATTTGGGTAATATCTTTAACGATTTTTTACATGATTTTGTTTCAGCTCGAAATGATTTTTTGATGAAAGCTTTATTTATGACTGATGGGGAATTTGTAGCAGAATTTGATGCAGATTATGAAATTTTTAGTAAATATGAAAAAAGTTTAAGTAGAGGAGGCGCAAAACTGAAATTATATGAACGAAGCATTGTGATTGTTCCTTTTGAACGGGATGCATTTAGTATTTCTTTGAATTTTCTTAAAAAAATTGATATTGATGAGGAATTTTACGAAATCCATTTACAGTTAGATCAGGGATTTGTGATCCATTTTAAAAAACTCGGAACTAATTTTGAGGAATTTAATTCTCAAATGGAACAACTTCAACAAAGAATGTATCAAGACACGATTGATAAATTAAAAGATATCCTTTTAGACTATGATTCTTCAACTTTGATTAAATTAGGATATGAAATGAAGCGTGGGAAAGCTGTTAATACAAAGAAAATCACCAAAATTAACAAAGAGTTATTGGATTCAATGCAGCAGATAGTGATTCATGATGATCTAGCCAAAAAGCATTTTGAATATTTTAAAAAATTAGCAGATCCGGAACACATTTACTTCGGAATCTCGCCGGAACCGCCAAAACATCAACCAAAAGAAATGAACTGCCCATATTCAACGTGGTATTTCATGGGAATCCCTGACAAAAATATTGTAATTGCCGAAATCACAAACGGAGGATACAGAGGAGTTTATTTATTTAAAATAATCATGGAAAAAGGTGAACCAAAAGAGAAGGTTGAAGAAAAATTACTCGAAGTAAATCAGGCATTATTGAAAATGAAATTCGTTACAACCGCATTCTACAAAGATAAACGTGAATTGCGCCGAAGTATTTATCGCTTTGCTTTGCGAAAATTACCCTACTTACGATTATTGCGCCGTTCATACGTTGGCCGTTTAACTCCATTCAACGAGATCGATTGGGATAAAAGGATTAGTGATATTTTTAAGAAGGCGGAGTTGAAGTAAAACTTTTTACATTCCCATCCTTCTAGTGTAAAATTACCTACTGATTTAGTATTAACCCTAAAAGTATGGCAGAAGTAACTTTTACTGACGACAACTTTAAAGACGAAACAGGAGGCGGAGTTGTTTTAGTGGACTTTTTCGCTACATGGTGTGGTCCTTGCAAAATGATGGCTCCTGTAATTGACGAACTATCTGGAGAATACGAAGGAAAAGCTAAGATAGGAAAACTTGATGTTGATGAAAACAACAAGACTGCTTCAGAATTTGGTGTTCAGAGCATTCCAACTTCAATCCTTTTTAAAGACGGTGCAGAGGTTGAAAGAATGATTGGATTTCAATCTAAAGAAGCATTGAAAGAAGCTTTAGATAAACATATGTAATCAAAATATTATGACTAATGTTACTGAGTTAAAAGAGCGTTTTTTGACTGGCCCTCAAAAATACGGACTCATTATTCCGATTATAATAGCGATTATTGTCGTTTTTATAATTATGGATGGGCTTGTTAGTGTTCCGGCTGGTCATGTTGCAGTGATTTTTGATCAGGGTCATGGAGTTGTAGAAAACGAAATGGACGAAGGACTTCATTTGAAGATCCCTTTTTGGCAGCAGGCAACTATTATGGATGCCCGAACTCAAGAATACACAATGAGTATTGCCCCAGGAGAAGGGCAAAAACACAACGATGACAGTATTGAGTCGCGATCGAAAGACGGGCAGGTTATTTGGGTTGATGCCACTATTCTTTATCATATTGATAAAACTGAGGCTGATAATATTAAAAGAAACCTTGGTACAAAAGAAGATTATAATGCAAAAATTGTCAGACCACGCGCACGTGAAATTTTA
>JAUVDZ010000024.1 GCA_030595015.1 Candidatus Peregrinibacteria bacterium
CGGATGATCCAATCACTCGCGCAGAAGCATCAAAAATTATTAGTAAATTAATCGAATTATAAATTGAAAAAATCTCCATTTGAAATATTTATTTATGTTTTAGGGGCGGTATTAGTTGGAATTTTGTTTGGATTTGGGTCTTACTTAAAGGATTCACCGGTAAATATTTTTGAAACAGTTACACCATTATTTGAAGTCAACAAATACGTTGGGGCAATTGTTTATGATCATGATTTAGATAAATTTGCTAATTATGAGCACGTTCAATCTGATGAAAAACCTTTAGAAACAGCTCGCGCAATTGATAGTTCGCAATTTATTGTTGCAGCTATTGATTCAACCCGAAACGATGATATTCTGGATGAAATCCACGACACAACGATTGAAGGAGTGCTTAAGAATTTTGAATTTGAGCGGGTTAAGTATTTAGCGATTGAAAATCCTAATGATATAAAGGCTGCTCTTTATTATTTTGACATGATTGGCGCTCATAAAGTCGACAAAATCGATGGTGCTTTTTATTTCAAAAAGGGTTCAAAACTTGATGTGCAAAGGCCAATTACGCTTTTGGGTTTTGGTGATGTGATGCTTGGACGTCATGTGCGAACTCTTATGGATAGAAATGGGATGGATTATCCTTTTAGAAATATTGGCCAGTTAAAGGGAACTGATTTTGTTCATGCAAATCTTGAGGGACCTATAAAAGAACAGTTTATAAATACAGGTAAGGGGATTGAATTTAAGTTTAAACCGGATATTGTTTGGCAACTTAAGAATGCAGGTATAAATATTGTTTCGATTGCGAATAATCACGCGTTAGATCAAGGTTGGACCGGACGTGAAGACACTAAAAAGCATCTAAATATCGCAGGTATTCGTTGGTTTGGGCATCCTAAAAATGAAATTGAAGATAATGCTTATATTACTGAAGTTGCAGGCAAAAAGTTTGCTTTTGTAGGTTTTGATGATGTTGTTTATAAGATTGATGGAGATAAGGCACGTGAATTGATTTCGCGTTTAGATGGAGAGGTTGATTATGTTGTTGTTTCAGCTCATTGGGGAGTTGAGTATGTGCATAATCCAACGCAAAGAAAGGTCAATTTTGCGCATGATTGGATTGATAATGGTGCAGATTTGATAATTGGACATCATCCGCATGTGGTCCAGACTATGGAGGTTTATAATGGTGTCCCGATTTTTTACAGTTTAGGTAATTTTGTATTTGATCAGTACTGGAGCCATGATACGCAGGAGGGGATGGGATTTGCCATGGAAATTAATGAAGAAGGTTACGTAATTTATTTATTACCTTATTCTTTGCCAAATAGTCAGCCCGAGTTTATGGTTGGGGAGGCGCGCAGGGCGTTTTTAGAGAAATTTGTTGGATGGGGAGAATATGATGAGGACTTGGTTGAGCAGATTAGAGCCGGAAAGATTGAGATTAAGCCATAAATATGGTATAATATACAAATAGAAATTAAAAAAAATATACTATGAAAATAGAATTTGTTGGAGCAGCACAAGAAGTGACTGGTTCAAAACACTTAATTCATGCCAATGGCAAGAAGATTCTTTTAGATTGCGGAATGTTTCAGGGAAAGCGTAAAGAATCACGAAAAAAGAACATGGAGTTTCCTTTTGATCCTGCTGAAATCGATGCAGTTGTTTTATCACACGCGCATATTGATCATTCTGGGCTTTTGCCTTTGTTGGTAAAAAAAGGTTTTAGAGGACCTATTTATTCAACATTTGCGACTCGTGATTTGTGTCATTATATGTTGATGGATAGCGCATACATTCAGGAACGTGAAGCTGAATATATTAATAAAAAGAAGTTGAAAAAAGGTGAAGCAGAAATTGAACCTTTATATACATGTGATGATGCTCAACAGTGTTTGTCGCAGTTTCAATCAGTTGGATATGAGCGTTCATTTGTAGTTGAAGATGCTCTGGTAGCTTGTTTTTATGAAGCAGGTCATATTTTGGGATCAGCTACTGTTCATATAATTGTTTATGAAAAAGAAACAAATAAAAGAACGACAATTGGTTTTAGTGGAGATTTGGGAAGAAAAAATATTCCTTTATTAAAAGATCCACAGGTTTTGCCTCAATGTGATTATTATATTACTGAGTGTACTTATGGTAATCGTTTGCATGAATCTTTTGATGAATTAGATTCAATGCTTATTGATATTGTTAATAAAACTTATGAAAAAGGTGGAAAACTTATTATTCCGGCTTTCTCAGTTGGGCGTACGCAGGAAGTTGTTTATCGGCTTAATCAAGCTGTGAAAGATGGTTTGATTCCTGAGTTCCCGATTTTTGTAGATAGTCCTTTATCAGGAAATATTACTGAAGTTTTTGCTGCTCATCCTGAGTGTTTTGATCGTGAAACTTACCGTGAATTTATTGATAATCGTTTGAATCCATTTGGATTTGGGAAGATTAAATACATTACTGATGTTGAAGATTCAAAAAAGCTAAACTTTTATGATAAGCCTTGTATTATTATTTCAGCTTCAGGGATGTGTGAGTTCGGACGGATCCTTCATCATTTAAAGAATAATATTGAAGATCCAAAAAACACAGTAATGATTGTTGGATATCAGGCTCAACATACGCTTGGAAGACGTCTTGTAGAGAAAAAGAAAGTAGTTAATATATTTGGAGAACCTTATAATGTTCGTTGTGATGTTTTCAAAGTAAATGCTTTCTCTGCTCATGCAGATAGAAGCGATTTACTTGATTACACAGGTCGAATTGAAGGGGTTAAAAAGATATTCCTGGTTCATGGAGAGCATGATCAGGGCTTCAAATTTAAAGATGTACTCGCAGAAAATGGTTTCAAAGACGTAGTAATGCCTGAATCAGGCGATATTTTCGACTGCGATACTGAGAAATGGGTACAATAATCAAATTTTAGTTTGAAATTCTCCCCAAGATAGCTATAATTAACCTTGCTTTTAGACAAAAAACTTCAAGCGGGTATGGTATAATGGCTATTACCTCAGCCTTCCAAGCTGATGATACGGGTTCGATCCCCGTTACCCGCTCCAAATAAAAATGGCTGCCACAAGGCAGGCCTTTTTATTTTAGTGTCTGGAAATGGCCCCCGTTGCTAGATCAAGCTGTGAAGAAGGAGCTTGCGACTGATTGAACAGGTTGAGCGAGTACGACGGAGCGTTCGAAAGAACGCGGAGTGTGCCCGCTCCATGACCTCGGGAGATACCTTGTGTAAGCCATTTATCTTTTAATGTCGTTTTCGATTTCTCTCATAATTCTCAAGCTTCTATGGCATTAACGCCACATATTTAAATGATTGTTAAAGATCGGCATAACCAATCCCTGTCTTCGCATATGAGGTAATCCATGAGAATTATAAAAATAATCGATTAAATCAATTGCAGACTCAGGCTTAAGATACTCGTGAGTAATTCTTGGGATTAGATTAGTAGGCATATTCATAGACCAGTTGTCCATTCTGTCATTTTTCTTAATCTTAATAATGTCAAATGATGATTTTTCAAATGGTGCGACTTTCTTGTTATACCTCTCTCCTATAGGAACAGTTGGATTCTTCGTGCTTATTTTAACTTCGAACCCTTTCTTTTCTAATGCTGCAATGAATTTAGTAAAGTTAAATTTAACAGAAACAAGGACACGGCAATACATTAGGTCAGCTATCATAAATGAGGGCATATGAAAAACAGGAAGAGGAAAAGACCCACGCAAGAACTCACCATCTTTTGACCAGGAAAAATCGGAATTGTTTGAACTGATAACTTCATCATTCTTAGGAAAAGGTTTTACATTAGCTGATTTTTCTTTGATATCAATCTTTTTGTTAACACAAACTGCTGCATTTATTGCTTTCAATTTTATGAATTCATCCACATCGTAATAAGCAATACCATCTTTATTAGCCCTTTTGATTAAACTCATAACCTTACTTTTATAACTTTTTGCTCGAACTGGAATGATTAACATTCTCGCACTTTCATTTCTGACGATAGCACTGCTTTCATTTACCATCTTTTCAACATCCTGCATCTTTTTTACTTGAGTGGAAAGAGTAGAATTTTTTTGCCCTATTACTCCCTTACCCGTTTTGATTTCAAGAAGCTTTATATGACCTTTATCAATTATTGTTATGTCACCGAATCGAATGAAATTAGTCAGATCATTCAAAATTGCAAATTTTCCTTCTTTTGCAACATTTTCTAATTGTTTAAGTTCCTCGTGTAGGCCTTCACGCTTACTTAATCTACCCAACTGACGATTTTCGGATAAAATCCGATATGCATGGGGGTTAAAGTGTAATAGGCGCAATGCCATGCCATCAACAAGTTGCTTAAAACACCTTATTATGTGTTTTATAATTATAAAATCTTTACTTTCTTTTTTCACATTATCAAGATCTCTTTCTAATTTTTGAATATTATTTAATACCCTCTTTTGAAATTCAAGTAAAACTTTAGGGTGGATTAAGGCCTCTGATCTGCTTAAACGAAGCAACTCAATGCCTTGTAAGCGATACTGATTAAGCTTAGGACTTGCTGTTATGGCTAAAAATTCTTTATTACTCAGCATTGATATCGATTGCTTTATAGAGAGGTTATAATACTCCTAAATTAGGATGAATTAAAGATCAATGGAGGCAAATAATATATAATCGTTGCAACAATAACGAAATCCGCATAAAGCAAATCATAATGGATTTTCCAGTCCGCATATCGTTCACTAAGGAGCTTTAAGGGTTTGTGGCTTGCTTAAGCCAATCTAATAATAAAATGTGGTGATTATAAAAATATAAAACTGATATATAAACAATAGATATTTCAATTATTGTGCAACGTGAAAGATTCATGTAATCTATAATCTTAATGGGTTTATATAAATAATATGACTTCAGACGAATTGCACAAACAGGCAATTGAATTCATAAAAAAAAATAAGACATTACTTATTGATACTTTTGCAAATAAAGCAAAATATATTTCAGAAAAAAAACCCGTTTCGATTTTTATGGCAGGTTCACCAGGAGCTGGTAAAACAGAATTTACTAGAAATTTCCTTGAAATCACTCAAATGAATGCAGTACACATTGATGCAGATGAAATAAAAAAGATAATTCCTGGATATGACGGTTCAAATTCTTCAGTTATTCAAGGGGCATCTTCGTTAGGGGTGGAAAAGCTACATGATCATGTTATGAAGAAAAAAAAGTCTATGGTACTTGATGGAACATTTGCTTATTATGAAAAAGCTAAAAATAATATTGAACGTTCTTTAAAAAAAGGGAGACACATAGAGATTTTTTATATATATCAAGATCCCTTAATAGCTTGGGATTTTACAAAAAAAAGGGAAAAGCTAGAAGGGCGATATGTACCTAAGGATTTATTTGTTGAAGCTTTTTTCCAAGCTAAAGACAATGTAGAAAAAATAAAAAAAGATTTTGCTAATGACGTGAGATTGAATGTAGTTATTAAGAACTCACTAAATCATCTGAAGAAACTTGAAATTAATGTCGCCAGTATTGACAATTATGTCAAGATGGGATATACTTATGAATCCTTAATGGAAAAACTATGAACGGATCAAAATTTGCTACATTACCATCAAAAGACAAAAAAAAGATTGTAAAATCTGCTGTTTTGGCTGCAAATGAAGAACAACAAGAGCTTGTTCGTAAATATGAAGAATTAGAAAAACACGATAAAAACCGTGATTAAATTCTACGAGGAATATGTTAAGAATATAAAATGTGGTGTTTATAAATATATTAAATGGGAATTTCTAGTTCGCACTTCGTTTACTAAGGAGCCCCATTAGGCTAAAACCAGAAACACCCCTTTCTGTAGAGGAAAAGGGTTGTTTTGTTGTAAGGTGGGGTATTAGTAAAGTGAATCTGTCCCTGTGAAGTATGTTTTAATCTGACATCAATAACCTAGTTTCAGGATCTATATCTTCAAGCATTATTTTTTCACCTTTATAGTAGTAATTGTTTTTATCTTTCCCATAAACTTCCTTATCAAAACGAGGGACTTCTAATATTTTAAAGTTTTCTGGATCGACTCCTTCTAGTGATATGTAAGTAATTTCACCAGATGAAGTTAATTCAAATCCTGTATAAACTCCGTTTTTATCTTTGCTGTAAAAGTCATTCAGCGAAACAAACGATTCTGGATCTATGCCTTCAATTTGGTAGCCCATAAGATAAATCGCCTTGTCTGTCTTTAAAAATCTACTATTACCAGTCCAGCTGTAAAGGCGATATCCATCCACAAACTCAAATATCCCATCATTCTCTTCTAAAAATTCCACTTTAGTTACTTCGTTGTTATCATTTTTCCTTAAATAATAAATTGCATTTTTATCACGAACATAATTATCATATTTTAGTGGTTCATAGCTGCTAGGATCAATTTGACCTAGCTTTTCTCCTCTGTAATAAAGATTATTATTATCTTTCGCATCAATTTCACCATGAAATGATAGTTCCACGTCTACTATTTCAAAATCTTCAGGGTTAGCTCCTTCAACTATTCTATTAAAAAAATAAACATTGTTTTTATCCTTTGAATAATAATAATGTCCTAATAATTCAAAGGATGGTGCATCGATCCAATGTAGTAATTCTTCTTTTTGGTAAACATTTTCATTATCTTTTGCATAGCCATGAATTGGGGAAATTACCACAAATGAGTTTGGATCTGAATTTTCCAAAGTCTGATCGTTGAAATAAACATTGTTGGAGTCTTTTGCATAATATGTATCATAAAAATAATCTTCTTTATCGAAGAAATTGATCGAAGTAGGATCAGCATCTTTAATTAGATTTTCATAGAAATACACATTGTTTTTATCTTTACTGTAAATGGAATTTAGTACTTCAAAGGAGTCAAGATCAGCTTTGTTTATACGATGTTCTAAATAATACACACTTTCGGAATCTTTCGAATAAGTGCAATTAATAAGTTTAAAAGTGCTTGGATCAGCCCCATTAATTTCATTGATGGATTTTGCAGCACGATATACTCTGTTTCTATCTTTTCCGTAACCACAACCTAAATCTTTAAAAGATGATTTGTCAGCATTTTCAATCTTATGATAAAAACCTTCTTCAATTGCATGATAATAATAAACACCATCACCCCGAACTTCATAATGATTTTCTGTCATATTTGTGCAGCCAAAAAGAAAAAGACTAAATATTAACATAAACAATATGACTATAACTTTATTCATAATTTTTATAATATTAGAGTCATAATGATAACATTAATCAATTATAAATTGATAGTATCTGAAATTCTTCGAAAAAAGTTCTAACATCGTTGCTAGATCTTGCTGTGAAGAAGGAGCTTGCGACTGATTGAACAGGAAGAGCCCGTACGACGAAGTGTGCAGGTGGAGCTCCAAGACCTCATCTTTTGGCTTATTTGAGTTAAAACCCCTTACATCCATTGTGGTTTTTAATTGACAGGCTTTGGTCTATTCGATATATTACAAATAACTTACCGAGTGGTAAGTAGGTTAAAATACTTAATTGTAAAATTATGGCTATAATTCAAAGACAACAAGAAAATGTTATTAAAGACACCAAGAAACATATTATAAAAATAGCTTCCAGTCTTTTCTCTGAATATAGCTATTTAGGAGTTTCAATGAGTGATATTGCTAAAAAACTTAATATCACGAAAGCTGCACTTTATTACCATTTTACTGGCAAAGCGGAGATCTATGATAAAGTGCTCGATGGAGTTTTTGTTAACTTAAGTTCTTCTCTTGAGGAATCGTTTAGTGAGAAAACGCCTGAGAAAAAATTGCATAAATTCATCAAAAATTATTTAGATTTTGGTTTTAAAGAGAAAAATCTTATTAAGGCATTGATGTTAAAACTTTCCCCAGCTAATTCTCAAATAACCAAATGCATAATTAAATCGAGAGAGCAAATTGTTAATTTAATCCAACCATTAATTGAATCGATACTTAGTAATAAGAAAATAACAGGAAAAACTGATAGTTATTTAATAACTTCTTTATTGATTGCTATGGCAGACGGATTGCTTCTAGAATACTCTTTTTTGAATAAAAAGATTAATTCAGGAAAAGTATCAAATCAAATTATCGCTGTTTTATTTTAATAAAAACTTGCTAGGAAACATATTTTCTGTTTAACTTTTTATTTTTTAACCCCCTATACTATGGAGGTAATACGTACATTCTTTGCAAATCTCACGGGTGGTGACCCACTTACTATCGGGATCACTATTGGTGTGATTATACTAGTAGCGGTAGCAGGATATCTTGGATGGGCTTATACCCAAAAAAGCTGGCCGTTTTAGCAAGATGCGGAATTTTGCAGGTCCTTGCATTTTGATGTGAGGACCGTTGTATATTATAATTTTATAACATTAATTACATGAAAAAATCATTAGATTTTTTAAAGGGGGCGGCCATTGGAGCACTTTTGGGTTCTGTAGCAGGTATTTTATTAGAATCTGAAAAAGATGTAACAAAAATTGTCTCTAATATTACTAAAAGAATTGTTGCAGAAGCAGAGAAAGCCAAAGGATTAACCAAAGATGGATATGAAGTAGTGGTAGATAAGGCTGTTGACGAATATGCTAAGGACAAAAAAATTGCTCAAAAGATTTTGAAGAAAGTTAGTAAAGAACTAAAGGCTAAGTGGTCGGAGATAAAAAAAGAATTTTAGAGAAATATTTATTCTTTGTTTATTAAATAAATTAAAATGGAAAGTGACATTATCCAGAGTTATGATGTGGCAATTATGGCAAACTATTGGTTTGCTTACGGTATTATGATCGCAGGATTGCTTGCTGTTTTTTATATTATGATTGCAGGTTTTTCTTTAATAACTTCCATGGGGAAAGATGAAAAAATTAAAAAGGGAATTAATGGAATCAAATATGTAATCATGGGGCTTATTATTATAATTTTATCTTTTTTTTGCGTTTCTGTTATTGGTCGATTATTTGGCTTGGATTTTGTCAAGTATATTGATATGTCCGAAGTTGTAAAAATCATACAAGAAGCGGGCGAAAATCCTGATCAATTTTTAAAATGAAATCTAAATCAATAAAATTCCCGAAAGATGAAATTGAAAATATAATAAATAAATAAATAAATAAATCTTTGTCTTACCTTGAAAAAGGAACAAAACATATCATTGGCACTATTAAAACAAAAATCTCAAAAAAATAACTCCAAAGTAAAAATATGCTGAGTATCATTATTCCCACATTAAACGAAGAAAAACATCTATCTGTTTTATTACCTTCTATAAAAAAACAAGGATATAAAAATTATGAAATAATTGTAGCTGATGCAGGGTCCGCAGATAATACGCTTAAAATAGCTAAAGCTTCTAATTGTATCACTATTAATGGTGGTTTACCTGCGGTTGGCAGAAATAACGGAGCTAAAATAGCAAAAGGAAACTATTTGTTGTTTTTGGATGCAGATGTAATTTTACCTGGAAATTTTTTAAAAACAGCCATTGATGAATTTGAAAATAAAAATATTGATATTGCTTCTTGTCGTATAATCCCATTAAGCAATAAAAAGATCGATTTTATATTACACGGTGTAGCTAATTTTTATATGCTGATTACTCAGCGTTTTTATCCTCATGCGCCAGGATTTTGTATTTTAATTAAAAAAAATATACATAATGCTATTCGTGGTTTTAACGAAAAACTTAAACTGGCAGAGGATCATGCTTATGTTAATAGAGCCAAAAAACATGGTAAATTTAAGATTCTTCGTTTACCAAAAATCTTTGTTTCAGTAAGACGATTGGAAACAGATGGAAGAATAAATATTTCAATAAAATATATATTGTGTGAAATTTACAGAATGATATTTGGCGAAATTAAGACAAATATTTTTGGTTATAAATTTGGACATTATTATGAAAAAATTAGGTCACAAAAAAAAGATGGGGCTGAGTCTTGACTCATATAAGCCATTATTATTGTTAACATTTTTTTATGTGTTTCTCTGCAACAGCAAGTTTTATTGCAGGTGCGACAACCGTCGGAGTTGGAGCACTAACTGTTACAAAAACTAAATCAAAACGTGAAATACCGCTTGCAAGTATATCTATACTATTTGGTATTCAGCAGCTTATTGAGGGAACCTTGTGGCTCTCTTTTAATTTACCTGTAATGAATATAATTCTGACCTATTCTTACTTGTTATATGCTCTTGTTTGGTGGCCATTTTTTATGCCTATAGCTGTATTTCTAGTGGAGGAAAATGAAATGAGAAAGAAAATATTATCATTGTTTATATTTTTGGGTATTATCGTTGGATTATATTTTTTGTTATTTATAATAATAGGTCCAGTAGCTTCCAGAATAGTGAATAACAGCATTGGGTATAACTGTAGTTATCCTTATACAGAACCTACATTTGCCTTGTATGTGATAATAACATGCATGACTTGTTTTATTTCAAGCCATAAAATGATTAAAATTTTTGGAGCAGTAGCATTGTTATCCTTATTTATTGCATATCAATTTTATAATGTTACCTTTACCTCTGTTTGGTGCTTTTTTGCTGCAATTTTAAGTTTAATTATTTATTTTCATTTTCGACATAAATATCAAGTTAAAGATTCGATTACAGATATTATTCAGAAAACAAGAAAAAAATAAAGCGTATTTAAATTTGGTTCCACCTTGACAAGTAAGCTCTTGTTGTCTATCATCGTTGTCCTTGTAAGCTGACCGATCGGTAAGTTGCAATAGTTGTAAATTTATACTCAATTAAGAATGCATTTATCTGACCTTGGAGTGAAAAAATCGGTAACTGTAATAATGCTAACACTTGCTATTGTTGTGATCGGTTTAGTATCGCTTCCTAAGTTGGGATTGGACTTGGTACCAAAAATTGAATATCCCACAGTAACAGTCATTACCTCATATTCTGGAATTGCTCCAGAAGATATCGAAATACTTCTTACCAAACCTGTCGAAGACACCGTAAGCACAGTAAAAAACGTTAATAACGTAAGCTCGATTTCTTTAGAAGGTATGTCTGTAATTACTGTTGATTTTGAATGGGGAACAAATCTTGATACTGCAACGCAGGATATTCGTGATAAAATTGGACAAATTCGGGATATTCTTCCAGATGAAGCATCAACTCCTTTGACTTTAAAATTTGATACATCGGAAGTTCCGATTGTTATGTATGCGGTTACTTCAGATCAAGTTGATCCTGTTGAACTTAAAACAATAGTTGACGATATATTTATTGATGATTTAAAAAGGGTTGATGGCGTTGCTCAGGTTAAAATAATGGGGGGGCAGGATAGGGAAATTCAAATATTGATTAACAAAACTAAATTAGATTATTTCCAGATTCCGCTTAATTATGTGATAGCTGCGGTACGAAAAGAGAATGTTAACATATCGGCAGGACATTTAGAGATTGATGA